>JANYIT010000116.1 GCA_025358725.1 Chamaesiphon sp. GL140_3_metabinner_129_sub | reverse complement strand
CCTTCTCCTGAGTATCCGTGTCTGACGACATCGCTACTTTGACAAGCTGGGCACAGAACAGGTTCTAATACCATTTTTCTTTCTCTCTGCTATATCTTGCTTCTCTGATACTTCTTTCCACAGATTCAGAACATTACCGAGGGTAACTTCAAGTTTGAATTAGTCGCATCAACCTGCCCCTACGGATTATTCTCTCCCCGATAGATCAACCCTGCTTTTTAAGGGGGATTTAGGGGGATTTTCTAGAGTTTCGAGGTAACTGTCTCCAAAACTACTTGGTTAGCAAAATGACAGCATATGCACAAATGCCTTCTTCTCTTCCGGTAGCGTCTAATTGTTCATTGGTAGTAGCTTTGACCCCAACTTGCTCTGGTAATAATTGTAATGCTGCCGCTAATCGATCGCGCATAGCACTAATATAAGGCTTGAGCTTGGGACGTTCGGCGACAACTACTGTATCGAGATTGGCTATTTGCCAGCCGCGATCGATAATTAAACGATGGACTTGTTTTAATAGCTCAATACTATCTGCACCCGCCCATTTGGGGTCAGTCGGTGGAAAATAATAGCCGATATCACCCAGACTCAATGCGCCGAGCATGGCATCCATAATTGCATGAGTCAAGACATCAGCATCGCTATGTCCCAATAAACCCAGTTCGTGTTCGAGTCGCACTCCACCTAAAATCAGCGGACGATCTGAAACGAGACGATGAATGTCATAACCATTGCCGATCCGAATGTTCATGGAGATTGGAGGAGAAGAATGTGGCAAAATATCTATTATCGATCGTATCGTACAGATTGCCTTGGCGAACAACAAAAAATTGATCGCAACACACTATTCTCAGCTTGATATCAATGAACATCGTAGGGGAAATCGAAATAGATATCCAGACAACGATCTCAGCTCAGTTGCAACAACTAGCCATCCAAGAGCAGATCGTGATTCTCTATGCTTGCGAATCGGGCAGTCGAGCTTGGGGCTTTCCCTCTCCAGATAGTGATTATGACGTGCGGTTTATCTATCTGCGTCCACTAGAATGGTATCTATCGATCGAGGATCGTCGGGATACTATCGATCTACCGATAAATTCATTATTAGATATTAATGGCTGGGATTTACGCAAGGCTCTGAAACTATTTAAAGGTTCAAATTCAGTCATTTATGAATGGATTCAGTCGCCGATAATTTATCAAGCTAATAGTAATCTAGCTCAAGAATTACTCGATCTAGCTACTAGTTGTTATCACCCCCGTGCGGGAATTTACCACTATCTCAATATGACAACTAACTGCTATCGAGAACACTTACAATCTGCAACTGTCAAGTTAAAAAAGTATTTCTATGCACTCCGCCCAATCCTGGCAGCTAAGTGGATTGTCCAGTATCAAACCTGCCCACCAATGGTTTTTAGTGCATTATTAACATTAATTAGCGATCGTCAGGATATTTTAGCTGAGATCGATCGATTGTTGACCATCAAAGCAACGGCGAACGAAACTACAACAATCTCAGTAAGTCAAATTCTTAATAATTTTATTCAAGCAGAGATCAACAACTGTGAGCTAGCGGTCAAACTTATTCCTAAGCATGATAATGACTCTTTCGCACTAAACAATTTATTCAAAAAATATGCTCTGAGCAGTAGCTAAGATTTCAATTAATTAGAGCTTAGACAGTGTATTCACTTTCAACTTTCAACTTATTTAAACTGATGGATATCAAACGCGGCTTTGTAGAGGCAATCGGCAATACACCACTAATTCGGCTGAATAGTTTTAGCGATGCGACTGGGTGCGAGATTTTAGGTAAAGCAGAATTCCTCAATCCTGGCGGCTCGGTCAAAGATCGCGCAGCCCTGTATATGATCGAAGATGCCGAACGTCGCGGTACGCTCAAACCAGGTGGAACTGTTGTCGAAGGCACCGCCGGAAATACCGGAATTGGGCTAGCGCATATTTGCAACGCTAAGGGTTATAAATGCCTGATTATTATCCCTGAAACTCAGTCAGCCGAAAAGATCGAGGCATTGCGAACACTCGGCGCAGAAGTCCGAACAGTGCCAGCGGTGCCCTATAAAGATCCGAATAATTATGTCAAATTATCTGGTCGCGTTGCGGCGGAAATGGAGAATGCAGTCTGGGCAAATCAGTTTGAAAATCTGGCGAATCGGCTCGCACACTACGAAACTACTGGCCCAGAAATGTGGGCACAGACAGATGGCAAAATTGATGGCTGGGTCGCATCGACGGGTACGGGTGGTACTTTTGCCGGAGTATCATTATTTCTCAAGGAGAAGAATCCTCAGATTAAAACCGTGCTTGCCGACCCGATGGGCAGCGGGTTATATAGTTATGTAAAAACTGGCGAAATTCACCTCGAAGGGAGTTCGATTACCGAAGGAATTGGCAATAGTCGAGTAACTGGAAATATGGAGGGTGTCCCCATCGATGATGCAATCCAAATTCATGACCAAGAATGTATCGATGTTGTCTATCAACTCCTCCGCCAAGATGGATTATTTATGGGCGGTTCGGTTGGAATTAATGTCGCTGCGGCGGTGAGATTGGCGCAGCAGATGGGGCCAGGTCACACGATCGTGACAGTATTATGTGATGGTGGAGCGAGGTATCAATCAAGGATTTTCGATCAAGCATGGCTGGCTACCAAAGGTTTAATAATTGATTAAAATAGAACTATCAGAAGTAATTACGATAGTTCGTTAGGATATCCAAAATAGACAGTTTTATCAGTATATTTGTATGAATCAAACTACAATGCCGATCGTTCGTAAAGCTATCGATCGCGGTCATGTTCAAATTGATTGGTTGAATAGCTATCATACCTTCTCGTTTGGCAATTATCACGACCCCAATTGGATGGGATTTCGGACGCTCAGAGTGATCAATGATGATGTTATCGCTCCCGCAAGTGGGTTTGGTACTCACGGACATCGGGATATGGAAATCATTACCTATGTTCTCTCTGGTGCCCTCGAACATAAAGATAGTCTAGGTACTGGTGCGATCATCTATCCTGGGGAAGTCCAGCGGATGACGGCGGGAACTGGGATTACTCACAGTGAATTTAATCAGTCTTCTACCGAACCTGTTCATTTACTTCAAATTTGGATTATTCCCGATACCGTAGATTTAACACCCAGCTATGAACAGAAAGCTTTTGCGACTGCTGAAAAACAGGGTAAATTGCGGCTGGTAGCGTCGCGAGATGGGCAAGATGGATCTGTGACTATTCATCAAAATCTCAACCTGTACATCGGTCTGCTAGAGGGTGATGACAGCATATCTTATCAGGTACAACCCGATCGATCTGCTTGGCTGCATGTCGCCCAAGGTGAAATAACTATCGATGGGAGAATCCTGACCGCAGGTGATGCAATCGCGTATCCTAGTGGTAGTAAGTTAGAGATATCTAGTGAGAGTAATGGTGAAATTTTACTCTTCGATTTACTGTAGAGAGCTAAAATATTTTTTCTAAAACCTCAAGCCCAAAACCTCAAGCCTATTTCCCATGATTCAAGTTACTAGTTGTTTACATGTTGCGGTGATGGTCTCTAACTTGGATCGATCGACCAAATTTTATGGTGGTATTTTGGGATTAGAACAGGTAAATCGAACTCTGAAATATCCTGGTATTTGGTATCAACTTGGAGATTTTCAAATCCATCTCATTGAAGATGTCAATTATCAAACTAATAGTAAGATCGATTTGATGGTATCGACTCGAAATCCACATTTAGCTCTGGGAGTTCGAGATTTGGAGACAGCCAAACAACAACTACTGGCAGCTAATTGTGTGGTGAAAATGAGTAATTCTGGTAGAGCGGCACTATTTACTCAAGATCCTGATGGAAATGTGATCGAATTAACTTTGATAGATTTTATCGAATAAAATTAAAAGTTAGTGCCACCAAATCGCAATCTCGATCGCGACTACTGCACCGATAATTGTATTAATAACATTCACAAGTTCATTAGTCAGCCAGTCGAGTTTTTCCTGCAAGGTAGCCCCAATTACACTTTCTAGACTCGTAGCGATAAAAGACGCGATCGTACAAATAATTACGCCAGTAAAAGTAATCATCCCGAAACTATAAGCAACTAAAGAAATTAGGATTCCTCCCACGATACCCGCAAGTGTACCTTCTAAACTAATTGCACCTTCAGTACCTCTAGCCACGGGTTTTAATGTCGTAATCAAAAATGTGCTTTTCCCATAAGCTTTACCAACTTCGCTCGCAGTTGTATCCGCCAACTTAGTCGCAAAACTTGCCACATAGCCCAAGAGTAATAGCGATTCCCAGCCAGAATCGAGCCAACCAAACTTAATTCCAGCTACCCCAATCGCACAGATAGTAGCAGTAAAAGCCGAACCCCACACATTTTCGGGACCTCTAGCACCATCGCGTTTCTCGGCAATTCCTTCAGCTTGTTTTTGAGCCATCCCAATCCGTGTCACTGCCGAACCAACCAGGAAGTAAAACATCACCACCCCATAACCTCGCCAACCCAAAGTCCCCCAGACAAATACTCCCAATCCCCACGCATGAATTAATCCTGCTGGTGTTAATAATTTCTTGGGAATAATTGTAGCTATCAATAATAAAATCGAGTTTAAGCCGATCGCAACTATCCACGGATTATATACACTAAGATTTAACCAATTTGGTAATGTATTTAACATAGTTTAATAAATATTTTTTACTATTGCACACAACAACAAGTGCGAAAATTTCTAGGTATTATGTTACTGTAATTGAAGAGCTTATGGCTAATCAAATAGAATATGTTTATCTGAATATAGCTAATAATTCACCAACTTTCTGCCGATTACTTGCATCGCTAGAAATCGATCTCCGAACATCAAAAGCATCAATGTTAGCAGCAGCATAAGCTGTTCGAGTAAATTCGGTATCATGGTTGGAGATTATGACCGGAATACCCTTGAGCATCAGTTTTACAGCTAGATCGGCTAATTCCTGCTGTTCGCGCAAGCCAAATTTTTTCTGTGTATAATCTGAAAAATTTGCTGTCGTGGTGAGTGGTACATAGGGAGGATCGCAGTAGACAACATCCCCTGGCTCGGCACGATTCATTGTTGTCATGAAGTCGGCTACTTCAAACTTCGCAGATTGACTTTTAGACCAAAAATTTAGAAGTTCTGGTTCGGGAAGTATCGGCTTTGTATAACGACCAAAAGGAACATTGAATTTACCCTTCCCATTGTATCGACACAAACCATTAAAGCAATGACGATTTAAATAGATAAATAGTGCAGCTTTTCGTTGTAAATCGCTGGTAGTATTCATCTCTGTCCGTAGATGATAAAAAACATCTGCCTGATTATTATCACTCACAAAAAATTGCTGACAATATTCAATAAACTCTTTTCCACCAGACTGAACATGTCGAAATAAGTTAATCAGATCGGCATTTGAATCTGTGATGAGGTTGTTTGGATAGTCCATGTTCAAGAACACAGCTCCAGACCCAGCAAATGGTTCAATTAGACGATTCCCTGGTGGTAAAGCTGCCTTGATTCTCTCAATAATTCGATACTTACCGCCAGCCCATTTGAGAAAAGGTTTCATCTACAATTTTTAGTTTCATCTCATTCTGAATTTTACAGCAGTCCTAGTTCAATCTGCAAAATTATGACTCATGAGTTAAGTTACTCAATTCACTGATGTTACAGATTCTAGATTAATAGGGGTAGTGTAGTGACACTTTTATTGATAAGTCAATAAAATATTGATATTAATTTATCTCACCTTGTTGCGTTCGGCAATCTGTGCAGTAATCGGTAACACAATCATGGATCTGTCATTGAGCTAAAATCTTTTAATATCCAAATTAAAATATATGTCTGACATTATATTTCACTTAGCATTCCCGATCGAGAATATCGCCGACACTAAAAAATTCTATGTTGATGGTTTAGGCTGTACCGCAGGTAGAGAGACAGCTAACTCGATGATTTTAAACTTATATGGGCATCAACTGGTCGCTCATGTCACTGATCAACCTTTACCCATCCAAACGGGAATTTACCCTCGCCATTTTGGACTTGTATTTCCTACTTTAGCTGATTGGCAAGCATTACTCGATCGAGCAACATCTCAACAGTTAAACTTTTATCAGTTAGCAAAGCATCGGTTTACTGGCTTGATTACCGAACATCGAACTTTCTTTTTAGTAGATCCTTTTGCCAATTTATTAGAGTTCAAATATTATACTCACAGCGAAGCAATCTTTGGGGCTAGCGATTTTACTCAAATTGGTGACTTGACAGGTTGAGATAGTGCATCAGAAATTGCCGTGAGAACACGACGATCGAATACCATTAAAGGGTGAGCAACTACGGGGATCGAGATCTCTGTGCCTATGCCCAGTTGAGAACTACTCGGCGGTAAAATTATCAGATCGAAGGGTGTCCATAAAGACGTGAAATTCAGACAATTTAGGCGATTAACATCGCTATTGAGATCGGTAATAAACTGATGATCGGGGCGCATTTGGATACAGCCAGGACGCATCGAAAAATGTGCAGCAATCGTCCCGTGATGGGGCGCAGAAATTGAAACGAATCTCTGCACGCGATCGATCCCACCCAAGCGTTGAATATAATAGCGAGTAACTAATCCGCCCATACTAAAACCTAACAGATCGATCGACTGGTGCGGCTCGAAAATTCGCTCAATTAAATCAGCTACCTGTTGCGCTAAAACTTCTAGTCTTGTATCGCCATTATTGGCAGTCAGATTGATGTCGAAAACTTGCCAGCCCATACCACGTAGATGGTTAGCGATTTTTCGCATTTTGTGGCTGGTATCCATCAGCCCATGTACGAGGAGAATCGGGTTGCGGTTGGATCGATGCTCATCCTGAGCGGCTACGCCAAAGCTTTTGGGTAAAGTAAGCTGGGATGGTACTTGCATATTAGCGATCGTTCAGGCAGTGTTAGGGGCAGTTTCAATTGTAAAATAGTTAATGGTGGAAGATCGATCAACTTGTGACAGTAGATCGATCGGCTGAAAGCATTACATCACGAATGATCTAAGTAAATTTTTGTTAAACTTTGTCATCTTATCTTGCACTTGCTAGCAGTCAAAATTGATAATTCAACTTATGTAATGAGAGAGATAATTTACTGTGTTTAATACTGTGTTTAAAAAGTTCTTTGGCAAAAAAAATGATGGCTTCTATCTCCAAATAGAAGATGACAACGCCGCACCAAAACCAGCAGCGAAGGCTAAAGCAAAACCTGAGGCAGCCACCACCCCAGCACCTACCGTAGTTGTAGCTACAGAAACCACCGCGACTGCACCAGCAACTGCACCAGCAACTGCCCCAGCCGCAAAAGCTGATAAGAAATCAGCTAAGACTGATAAAAAATCTGCTAAAAAAGCTGAATCGCCCAAAGTTGAGACTCCAGCCCCTGTGGCTCCAGTAGCGGCTGCCCCAGCAATTACCAACTTTGCTACTGACTACCTGATTAAACCCTCTTCCATTAGCTCTCGTCGTCGGCCTGGTGCCAATATGAGTGGATTTTTAGAGTTGGCACGTCAGGTCAAAAAACCAGTGGCTTTCAAAGTTAGTGCATCAGAACGAAAAACTACTGCAGAATAGACAGTAATTGGCTACTAGCTTTTACCCCAACCCAACCCTAGTCCTCCCATTTCCAATGGGGACTAGGGGGTATTCAACCCAAAAGAAGTCCAATCAAATTGCTGGTACACGGTAGCCAAACAAGGGTTGTAAAGATGGGAGAATTTGATCGTCTTTTATTCCCGATCCTTGCACATAGATAACGTACTATAAAGGTGAAAAGCTCGATCCCAATGGCTATCAGCGCGACGCAATAACTCGATGTGTGGATCGATCCGTCCCAGTAGTTCTGGGTAGCCGATCGCTGTTTCCGCAAAAGGTGTAAAATCGCACTGTGTGGGAACTTCGGAGATTCGTTCCTGAATTTGTGACATCAGATTTTTCCAATTGTCACGGCTAGTCGAAGGAATGCGTTGACCATTTAATAACCCACTGAGATCTCCACTCAATTGGCTACTCAATTCGCCAGTTAACTGACGACGATTTTGAGTAACTAGCTGCTTGTAATCACAAAAATCATAAGTCTGTGAACATAGCCGAAAGATGCTTCTGCGTCCACGTAATTGGAGATCGCAGATGTTTACGTAGTCGAGAGTTCTGGATTTGCGGTGAGTGCGATTGTGAGCATCTATTTCCATCACCTCTTCAAAGATCGGTAGCATTCCCGTCACGATCTGAGTGACTTCTGACCAGTTAAAATTGAAAGTCCGTAGTTCAGATCGATCGTCCATACAGACAATTGATGCCTGAGGGTGAAAAGACTGAAAATGGCTGACCCGAAAGGTAAACATTTGCTGGGTGTCATGTTGCGAGACACAAAAACAAGGAATCTCTGCTTGTTGCAATTGGTCGCGATAAAATTCTAACTCACCCATCTGACCTAATCGATACAGTCGCCAACCCCGACTGGGTAACTGAAGTCTGGCACTATAAGGATCGAGATTCATAATCCCAGCAAATCTCTGGACAGCGATCTGCTTGTGTGCTTGGGACATCGGTTCAAGAATCAGAAATCCTGGTTCGATGTTGTCTTCAATTCCAGCTCTAGCACAAGCTAATACATTTGCCTGGAGTTGCTCGATCCGTTGAATTCCTTGGCGTGCCTCAGCGGTAATTTTAAGATTGATCGCATGTTGGAGCAGCAACCGATACATTTTGAGTGCATGATCGAGGTTGTTGGTTGCTTCTTGCAATTGCGCCGCGTAAAGTTGTACTTGGTGGTCGTCTGGTTGGGTTGCGACTAACGTAGCAATTAACTTAGCAGCAGTATTATAGTCCTGACGACTTAAGGCATCAGCCACTTGCTCTAACATAGATTTAGCAGAATTATTTGCATAGAGTAGTCTTATGAAAGTCGTCAGGATTTAGCAGTGCCCCAGAAGACACACATTCATCCTGTCTATAGAGTGCCCCGATCTGTGTGCTAACCTAACTAGTTGCTATATTTTTTTAATTCTTATCTACTATTTACTATCCACATAATGCCTCTAGATTTATTGACAAGTAGCCACGGGATGATGCTGGGTTTAATACTCGGTTTTGCGATCGCCCATAGTGGACTAGCGGCTTTGCGCCCTTGGGGAGAAAGTAAAATTGGTGCAAGACTGTATCGAATAATCTTCGCCTTGGTGAGTATCCCCTTTGCGACGATCTTGATTATTTATTTTTTTAACCATCGTTATGATGGTTGGCAATTATGGCAGGTGCAGGGCACGCCCTGGATCAAACCATTAGTGTGGATATTATCATTCATTTCTTTCTTATTCCTGTATCCAGCTACCTTCAATCTGCTAGAAGTTGCTGCTGTCTTCAAGCCCCAAGTCCGAATCTACGAGACCGGGATCATGCGGATTACGCGCCATCCCCAAATGGTCGGTCAATTGATTTGGTGTGTCGCTCATACGCTGTGGATTGGAACTACTTTTACCTTAGTGACTTCGATCGGGTTAATGCTTCATCATTTATTTGCTGTCTGGCATGGGGATTATCGCCTCAGACAGCGGTATGGGGATGATTTTGAATTAGTCAAAGCCAGAACCTCGATCGTCCCCTTCCAGGCGATTTTAGATGGCAGACAGACATTGCAATTGGCCGAGTTTCTCCGTCCTGCCTATATTGGGGTGGTGGCGTTTGTCGCCTTATTTTGGTGGGGGCACCCGTGGTTAATGATGATGACTGCTAGGGTATCCTGGTAAAAGGCGATTGCTGCTTTTCGACGGGAAGCCGTTTGAGTATTTAGTTCAGTCAGTCGCGATTTTTCTTGATTTCTATTTAGCTGAAGATAATTATCGATTGTCTCGATCCCTAACACTTATTCATCGATCCCTATTCCCAGATCTGGGTAATTAGCGTTAGCATAATTACTTATATAACAAAAAATTTGATACCAAACTGACCACCTTTTATGATCCATTCTGTAACAGAACTGAATTTTAGAGCAGAGGTTCTCACGTCATCAACTCCCGTATTAGTCAACTTTGGCGCACCGTGGTGCGGACTGTGCAAGGTAATCGAGCCGACACTGATTCAGTTTCACGATTGCTGGGATGAGCAAATTAAGTTATTTAATATTAATGCGGATGACAATTTCAAGTTAGCTAGTACCTATCAACTAAAGACTTTACCCACTTTGATCCTATTCACCAATGGGCGAGTTGTAGACAGGTTAGAGGGTTTTCATAGTCGGGAAGCTCTCCGTACAAATCTAGAGCGGATCAGTAGGCTTGCGACGATCGACTGGCAGGTTGGAGATAGAGCTGCGCCGTTGTTTGTCTGACGCAATCATCCAATGCTCCTGAAAGCTAATTGAGCTTATGGGAGCCAGCGAGGATGCCAGCCGGAGAGGGCTAATCTTTCCGCTTTCACAGGTGTATTTAGCTCGCGGATATTGGTAGGAATCGGTACTAACCAGAGGATGCCACTACTTCCACCTTGAACGATCTGATTGGTACTTTCACCTTTATCTGCTTGATCGAAGATTACGGCTAATCCATCTGGTGATAAACTCATCTGAATCCCTTGCTGAATCGGCAACAGCAGCATCATGACGATTTTTTTTGTTTTGAGATCGATCGCGGTCAAATAGGGTTCTTCGTGGCTATTTTCACCCGTTGTTTTCAGTTCGGTAGCCAAACAATAGATCAGATCTTTGGACGGGGAAAATCTTGCATCCCAAATCGAGCCGTTAGTCTTAAATATTTGCTGTTCGATGCCTTGATTGGTAACGACAAATAGTGATTTGGTATAGTCGCTATTGTATTCCACCATCGCTGCGGCGGTGCCATCATTGGCAAAACTGAGGACATTACCAAATTTGGGTAAAAAGTCGAGATTGCTACCCGGAGTGGGTGTCAGGGGGAAAATTGAGACCCCTTGCCCTACTGCGGCGGCAACTTCACGGCTATCGGGTGTAATTACAAAATCCCCACTTTGTTTCAGTTTGCTGGGGGGAACTGATTTGTCTAGAGATACTACCCACAGGGCAAAGTCACTAGGATTTTTGCGGCTGACTCTTTGTACGACTAATTTATTACCATCGGGTGAGAGGTCAAATTTGACGTTTTGATATTCTCGATTGTCGAGAATTAATTCTAGTTTACCAGGGGGCGTAAACTGATGATTGAAATCGCTACTACGGGGGGCAATTCCTGTACTGACACTATAAATTTGCTGACTAGCGATCGCTGGTTGACCGTTTTCGAGTGTTTTTGGATCAGTTGCAGTGAAGATGATCGTTTGACTATGCCGATCGACTTTAAAATCAGTAACAACTAGGTTTTCAGGAGTGATCGTGATCGGGGTTTTTGTTTTGAAATTATAAATAACAATCCGACCTCGTTGGCGAAGCCTCTCCTCTGGAGAATCGGCTTCGCCGCTGCTAATATAGGCAAACATCCGATCGGGTGTCCGAAACTGCCCCCGAAATGGCACAATTTCTTTACCTGCTTTCTTGCCGATTGCCTCTTGAGCACCTTGTAAATTGACTTGATAGGTATTTCCGTAAGGAGCTGGATTGGTGAGCGTATAGGCCATTTTAGACCCCGCCCAACTAATTTTCCCAGGTAATGGCGGTTGGATTTGGAGGTGTTTTTCGACAGTGGTACGATCGATCGATCGATTGAATGTCAATGTAAATGCGGTATCTTCAGCACTAATATTCCGATCTTGCCAATTAAAATCACGCACCTGCGGCAATGTTCGATCGCCACTCCATAATAAAATTAGAATGACAATCGTCAATCCTGCCATCAATGTCATGGCAATTCGATCGAGTGGTAGTAAAGGTTTGCTGGGATTCACAGGGTGGAGGAGATGGGAGATGGGAGATGGGAGATGGGAGATAGGAGATGGGAGATAGGAGATGGGAGATGGGAGATGGCAACTTTCAACTTTCAACTTTCAACTCATCCCTATTCCTGATAAGGATTTTTCGGTGTTGGAATCGGCTTTAGTTCACTAGCTTCGATGACTAATTGACGACTACCAGCAAATGTTTCGACGATCGCTTTACCTTTGACTTGGAACCAACTATCTTGAGGATAGTTTTGACGAACACCTGTAAATTTGACTGGTAGAGCCACTGGATAAGCATCTGCGGCACAACAGGTAATCACAAACCTCGACAGCATCAGATAGTTAGCTGGAAGATCTTTGGGATAGAATACAAACCCATTAATATTTACTTTTTGACCCAGATATGCATCGGGTTCGGGATAATTATTCAGCGTTCTCACCCAATCTACGAGGGTTTTGGATTCGGGATTGACATTGGTATGAAAGGCTTGAGTTTGGCTGCGGGTAACTGTAACAGCTTCAGCCGAAACGCCCCGTTGAATGGCAGCGTGACTGGTAAATAGTTTGGGCGTAATAATCAATCCGGCGATCGCGGTACCCAATAGTAGCATTGTGGTTACGCCTTGTGGGAGCAAACTACTGTGCAATTCTGGCGATTTGGCGAGCTTACCTCGATATAGTCTCCAGCCTTGAAAGATGCCGATTAATAATAGACAGACACCCGTAAACGTCACTAGGAGATAATAACTGGGGTGAATGAGGATATACAAAGTACCATCGATCGCATATTTTATTAGTAATATCCCCCATGCTGTCACTGCCGCAATATCTAACCACATAGTATTTATCCTCGCAATATTCAAATCCAACTAGTACTCGGCGGCATAAGTTAGGCTACTATTCAGATCCTCCCATCTCCCAACAGAGAATTAGCTGACATGGAAGTTTACGAATAGAGTAAAGAGAAAGGTTAATTGAGTCGCGATCGCAAATATGTAGAAAATTGCTTTAGGCTTGAAGATTGATAACATTAATCCAATACTCTTGAGATCGAACATCGGCCCAAATACGAGAAATGCTAACAGCGAACCACTCGTAAATGTCGCTGCAAAAGAGAGCGCGAAAAACGAGTCTACAGTAGAACAAATCGAAATCGAACCAGCTAAGATCATCATCACGACGATCGATAAAATTGGCCCTTCCCCTAAGCTAACAATTAATTCCCGTGGTGTCAGCGTTTGAATTGCTGCCGCTACTGCACTACCTAATACTAATACGCCTCCCAATTCTCGCAGTTCTTGGACGACATTATCCAGGACTAGATTAACATTCTCGCGGATCGCTCTTTTCGGCAGTTGCATCAAATCTTGAGTCATCCTCACAGACGCAACCCCCGCACTACCGAGCATAAAATCACCCCCATCGAGCAGGCTAGAGCCAATACTAACCTTTGGCTGGGAACGAATCATCCCTAAAGCGATCGCGGGTTGTAAAATCGGTTTAAGATCCTTTTGGACGCTGAAAACATAACCAACAATCGTCGCAATCAGTAGCGAAAATACCACCCTGAATATTACAATTTCCGGTCGATCGCGAAAAGCAATCCAAGTTGACCAAATTACAATTGGATTTACTGTCGGAGCTGCGAGTAAAAAGCCAATCGCCACAGGCATCGGCACCCCTTGCATAATCAATCGCCGAGCTACAGGCACATTCCCACACTCACACACGGGGAATAAAAAGCCGATACAACTACCTGCAAATGCTCCTAGCACGGGATTTTTGGGCATCCGCGCCATCAACCACCGTTCGTCAATAAAAATCAGCAGTACGCTCGATAACAACACCCCTAGCAACAGAAACGGGATTGCCTCTACCAGTAAGCTTAAAAATAGGGTAAACGCATTATTAAGCTGTTCCATTTGGTCGTTGGTTATTTGTTACTTTCATGGGCACCCTATCTACGCTCTTACTAATATTTACGCATTGGTATTAGGCAAATATATCTCCAACAATCCAGGTGGGGGCAGGATTTCAATCCGTCGATTGGCAAGATCGACAACGGGGACAATTTCTTTGACAAACGGAATCATCGCTTCAGCAGTTTTGCCATCGCCCTGGGTGGCACTTACCACAAGAATCTCATGCCCAGCAGTAAAAATATCTGCAACGATCCCAATTTCCAAACCCGTCACCTGATGAAAGACAGGTAAACCGATCAAGTCCTGACTATGATACTCGCCCGATCGCAATTTTGGTCGATCGGTAGTAGGGAGCAATAACATTTGTCCGCGCAGATTTTCGGCTTGATTTCGATTGTAGATACCTTCTAATTGCACTACATATAAGTTTCTACCAGGGATTTCATACCCTTTTTTCAATTGGATCGATCGAGGTTCCAGATCTTGACTCCCCCACAACCAGCGTTCTCCCGCCTGTTCAAATCGTTCGGGGAAATCTGAGTTTGGATGAACCTTCACTTCTCCTTTAATCCCTTGTGCGCCGACAATCGAACCGATTTCCATCCAGCCATCGGGTGGTAATAAGGTCGCTTTTCCTGAAGGGATTTCAGGGGTGGACTTAGACGGTGGATTAGTCATGGATCGGTCAGTAGGAAAAGAAGATCGATCCTTATGTTAAACCACAAACCTCCTTGGCGGAGTCTTTGTTGCGAGAGAATTGCGAATTTAGGAGGGTGTTTGAAAAGTCATTTTTAATACGCTTAGTTGGTATGAATCCCCTTAAATCCCGCTTTTAAAGGGGACTTTGACTCTTTCTCGCCCTTGTTAAGGGGGTTGGGGGGATTAAATCTATACTTTCCAAACATCCTCTAAGCCAGTATTGTATCGATCGT
This sequence comes from Chamaesiphon sp. GL140_3_metabinner_129_sub, assembly GCA_025358725.1. Classification (GTDB taxonomy): domain Bacteria; phylum Cyanobacteriota; class Cyanobacteriia; order Cyanobacteriales; family Chamaesiphonaceae; genus Chamaesiphon. Next base: position 10,349 of record JANYIT010000116.1, on the reverse strand, counting down.
GGATAGAGCCAGTTGAAAAACTGTCTATTCCCCCAGCTAATCGATATTTATTCAGTTTAAGATTGGCACATTAACCCAAATAAATTATTGATCAACTATCGATATCCGGAGAGAATAAATATGAAACAGATTGGTTATCAAAAAGACAGTAATGCCTGGATTTTTCAAACTTGGGCAGCATTTACGCTCTCGATCGGAATGACAACTACAGGCATTGTTTATCTACCTGTAGATTTATGGGTAAAAGGTTTTATGGGTATGGGATTAGGGTTTTCTGTTGCGTCTACTTTTACATTAGCAAAAACCCAAAGAGATCTTCATGAGTCAACAAAGTTAACTTCAAAGATTGAAGAAGCAAAGGTAGAACAAATTCTTTCGCAACATGGTGTACTTAAATAAGGACTATTTTCACTAGACAATAGCTAAAACTATCCCAACAAAAGGAATGGCTTTAGCTATTGCCATAGTAGAGATTTAATTTCTCTAATTGAAAAAGCTGAACTCTCAGATAGGCATCACTTTCAACTTTCAACTTTCAACTCATTCAAACCTAATCTTTCCAGATCATATTTGTCAGTAGTTACCTGCTGACACCATATTTGATTATCTAGATACCACCGGACAGTTTTTCGCAGTCCAGATTCAATATCTTCTTGAGGTTGCCAGCCTAATTCCCGTTGTAATTTGGTAAAATCGATCGCATAGCGGCGATCGTGTCCAGGTCGATCTTTGACATAAACGATCAATTTATCATGAGGACAATGTGGTGATTCTGGCAAGAATTCATCCAAAATTTCACACAACTTATTTACCAACCAAAGATTAGTTCGCTCTGCTGCGCCACCGACATTATAAGTTTCGCCAGGTACCCCTGATTCCAATACCAAGTCAATCGCCCGACAATGATCTTCAACAAACAACCAGTCGCGAATATTTTGACCATCGCCATATATTGGTAAAGGTTTACCCAAGATTGCATTTAGAATTGTCAATGGAATCAATTTTTCAGGAAATTGATAAGACCCATAGTTATTAGAACAATTAGTGATTAAAGTTGGTAATCCGTAAGTATGAAAATATGCCCGCACAAAATGATCGGAACTAGCCTTAGATGCTGAATAAGGACTATTGGGGGTATAAGGAGTAGTTTCGGTGAAAGCTGGATCAGTCAGAGCTAGAGAGCCAAATACTTCATCTGTCGATACATGCAAAAATCTAAATTCTTTTTGCTCCAGTTGATTTAATCCTTGCCAGTATTTTCGCGCCGATTCTAATAGATTAAAAGTACCATTAACATTAGTTTCAACAAAACTAGCCGGACTATCGATCGATCGATCAACATGAGTTTCCGCCGCAAAATTGACAATTGCTTGTGGCTGATAGCGATCCAATAAACTATCTACAAGCTGGCGATCTCCGATATCACCTTGCACAAACACATATCTATCTTTTGATTCCAAATTTGCCAACGTAACTAAATTACCTGCATAAGTTAGTTTATCTAGATTGACAATTTGACAAGCCAGTTTATCTTGCTGTAAATAAATAAAGTTGGCACCAATAAACCCAGCACCACCTGTAACTAAAATTAATGATTTGTTCATACTTAATCTGTCTAAAATATTGATTGTTTTAGCGTAAGTGTTCAGCTTCAATAATATGAATAGCAAGTAACAACTCAGCTAGAGTTCGTTGAAAAGCATAATACCAGCCTTGCCAACCATCAAAGATACCACCTTTAATTATCAGACAGTAGATTAAGATAATGAATGGGGCAAAGATTTTTCGTTTGCGAATTCGATCTCCCCAGCTTAATTCTCGATCGGGTGTTTCTAAAAGTTTTTTAGCTTCAATTACCATATAACGATCTTGTGCCCACAGCCACCGACTGAGTGGCTTGCGATCGTCATGATGAATATATACATCAAGTTGGCTTGAACGACCTTGAAGTTTCAATAATTGAGTATGACCATCATCAATATATGTGGCACTATCTGGCCGAAATAAAGCTAGTCGAGGCGGTAAAATTGTACCTTGGAGTGGTTTACCAAAGACGCAGTATTTAAACGGAATAAAGTAGCCATTAATATTTGAATCGATGAGTGATTTGAATGTTTCAATCAATCTATCCGTCAGCACATAGTCTGCATCTAGAGACAACACCCATTCTGACTGAACTTGATCTAACCCATAGTTCCATTGCTGAGTATGTGTGTCAAATTTTCGTTGAAATATCTTAACTTGAGGATAAGATTTGAGGATTTCTAATGTGCTGTCTGCACTGTAACTATCGATCGCAATAATCTCTTTTGCCCAGCTAAGTTTCTGGAGCGTTCGCTCGATATTAGGAGCTTCATTATATGTCAAAATCAGTGGAGTTATATGATCAAGATTCATAGGTATCGATCGCAAATAGTCATGCTGAGTAAGATTAATTATGGTTTAATAGATTTTTTGTCTCTATTGGTAAATATCCTGACGATCGACCAACTTATCAGAAATCCAGAAATAGACAAAAGCATCAGACTAAAAATGGAAATTCGAGCCATAAAGCTAGGGTACATTTTTGACAATACTAGTTCTGAACAATTGATTATTAGGTGATGTATTAAATAAATTCCGAAAGAAGCTTTGCTTAAGTCTAGTAATATTTTTTGTGAAAAAGCGTTGAATGAGAAAGGAAAATTCACACAGCTTAGCAGCAGAAGACACCCAAATATTGGCTCATTGAAGAATGATGGAATCAAACTGCGGCCGAGTGTGATAGAAATCAAAAAGCAAAAGAATAGTAAATAATAAAATAAATATTTTAAGTTTGATACTTGTAAATTAAGTGAATATTCATTTGTCCATGCGCGTAGACTTCTAGCAAAGAATATATATGGTGAGCAGACAATAATAAACCAAGCTTGGATTAAAAAAAGTTTGATAATCGGCTGAATATCAGTGGAAATTTGCAATGAATAGAATACATCATAAAATTTTACAAATTCTAGACTAAATCCAGAGCTATATTGCAAGATTAGATCATAAATAACTAAACTTGTGAAGAATAAGATCAGTGATGCTTTGAAATTCGTCTTGATTCTACCGATCGCTATTGCAAACAAGTTGCCGATAAATAGCAATGGCAGAAAGTACAAATGGACAGCAGCCGAACCAAAAAATACCAGCGCAAATGGGTCCTGAAATAGAGTTTCAATATCTCCAGATTTGTGTGTAATCAGTGCTTTAATTATTCTGCTAGCCAGATAAACTAGGCTCCAGACTAAATAAGGCATAATTAATCGATTACACCTTGAAATAATTAACTTGGGTGATTTTGATTCTTGCTCAGAAACTGATAGTAAGTAGAATGAGGCTGCTAAGAAAAAAGGAAGTGCAAATCTAAAAAAATCTTGGGCTTGACTCGCTAAATTATCGGATGGTGCGTAGCCACCAGCATGAATGACTACGATGCCATAGGTGGAAATTATTCTAGCTAAATCTATACTCCATTGCCTTGCTTTCTCTTGCATTTATTTGACTAAATCTAGAATAAAATGATTTTGCTTGTGAGCTACGATTTTTCACTGTCGAACTCCATAAAATTCAAATCTGCTCTTTTAATTTATATCAATAACATTGATTTCGATCAAGAGGGAGTACAATTAATGGGCATTTAACTTAGAACTGTTCTGATTGTCGAGAATATCTTGACTAAGAGCGTTGATGTCTGTAGCAATTTTGTCCCATGTATAGTTATCTAGCACAAACTGACGGGCGAGACTACCCATTGCTTGGGCAGCTTCTGGCTCTTTTAGACAGAGAATGAGCGCGTTCGCAATTGCATCAGCATTAATTTCGACCACATGAGCTACTCCTGCTGCGGCTGCTTCTGGGAAGTTGCAACCGATTGTAATCACACAGGGCAATCCAGATACCATTCCTTCCAAGACTGACATGCTAAATCCTTCTGAGTAGGAAGGTGCAACATAAATATCGGCAATTGCTAGAGCAGCAGCTTTGAGATCGCCCTCAATCATACCTGTAAAAGTGACTCGATCGAGACATTGCGCCGCCAAAAAATATTGTTTGGCAGTGGCGAGATAACCTGTATTGTCAGGGCCAGCAACCACGAGCTGAATATGTGGAAATGCTTGGGATGCTTTAGCAAAGGCAGTTGCTAGTAAGTCTAATCCTTTTTTGGGATCGATTCGTCCCAGAAAGAGGATCGTGGTTTTGCCAGCAGTTTCGGGGAAAGCTTTGTAGAAAACCGATGTATCGATTACTGTTGAGGCAGTTTCCGCAGCAATTCCATTGGGGATTAGCGCGAGCGGGGTGTTGATATCCAGCTTTCCAACACTTTCAGCTTCAGGTATCGCTAAAACTCGGATTGCAGCAGCTCTGTCTAGCGCGGATTTTTCGATCAGATCGTAGTAAGGCTGTTTTTTCCATCTTTTATAACCAAGTGCCCAAGGTTCTAACATCCCATGAGGATGAATGATATAAGGAATTAAATCGCGTTGACAGGCTTGGTATGCAGGTAGATTTGTATAGGCAAAGATTGCATGAGTGTTCACAATGTCATAATCTCGGACATGACGCTTTAGCCATTGCGACATTGATCGGCTAAATTTATAATCTTTAAAATGCCAGCAAGGAAAGTATTGAACCCGAAAGCCTCGATCTTCTACCCAAGTTTTCAAGGGCACATCTAGTAGCTGAGCACCATTGAGATTAGTTGTGACTACATCCACTTGCACACCCTGTCGAGCTTGCCATTCGGCTAAATTTAGGACTGCGAGTGATGGACCACCATATACAGTGCCAATTCCTGGCACAACATGCAAAATTTTCATGGGTTATCTACGCAACGGGATATTTATGGTGTAGTAGCGGATTCGATCGCTTGAAATAAACCTGTAGCAAAATAGTCAGGCGAGAACTTTTGAATATGTGTGAGTGCTGCTTGTCCCATTTGTTCGAGGTCAACTTTACCAGAACTGATGTTTAGCATGAGGTTGGTGAGTTGTGCTCGATCTTGAGGATCGAACCCAAAGCCATTAATACCTTCTAGTACTAAGTCTTCAAAACAACCGCAGCGATTAGAAACTAACACGGGTAAACCTGCTGCCATTGCTTCATTGATGACTAGTCCCCACTGCTCCATCGTACTGGCATGAATGAAGCAACCAGCATGAGCAAAGTACGGTAAAAGTCGATCCTGCTGGAGAAAACCAGGTAGATGAACACAGTCTTGGAGTTGATGAGCAATGATTTGCGCTTCAATCTGCTCGCGTAGTTCACCATCGCCACACAGCACCAAATCCCAAGCTTGGGCACCTGCCACTTGTCGATAAGCAGCATAAGCAGAGATCAGGAAGAGTAAGTTTTTTTTAGTGACAAATCTATTGATCGTTAAAAAAAATGGCCGTTCTAGCGGACGATGTAAAGATTTAATCAGATCGGGGTGAAATACTTGGTTGCCGACGACATCGTAGCCTAAAGAGATCGCTTCAGCAGGCATTCCCAACTTGACTAAGTAACGTTTTTGGGGTTTCCCACCGACTAAAGCCGCTTTAAATCTGGTGATCAACCAGCTTTTGATTTTTTCTTTCCACCAAGCACGTTGTTCGTCAGACTCGGTAGTTTCAGACAGCAGAATCGCTGGCTTCCGATGCCAGAGACACCAGCATAGGGCAGCAAGCATCGCTGGACGTGCATATCCAGAAATCGCCACGACATCTGGATCTGTTTGATTGAGAGTAGAGATCAGCTTAAACAACAACTGATTTAACTTGGTTTTTTCTAGTGGACAGTCATTAATTATCGAGATTATTTCACAGGGGAAATTTTTTGATTCTGTTTGCCAAGGATATTCTTCTTCTGCACGGGCTAATTCAATACCGAATACTTCCCACTGTTTAGACTTACCTTGCTGTGCAACAGCTTCTATTCTTGCTAAATGATATGGGCCATAATTGGCACAGATTTTAGTTAATTTAAATTGCATGGAAATACTGCTGCTGGGATTTAAAAGATTTTATTAATTAATGAATTCGTGGGTAGATCGATCGCTAAAGCTCGATCTACTTCTAGCATAATAAGAAACCAAATACATCACTCCAGTTTGAAATATCAGCTCTTGTAAAAATCTACCAATACCATGAGTAATGCCCACCATTGCAGGGCTAATCAAGCCGATATATAGAAGACCGCTAAACATACTTCGTCGATACACCATAGAGAACCACAGAGTCTTGAATAAACCGCCCATCCAAGCGAAAGCTAGACAGCCAAAATAACTAAACTCAGCATAAGAGTCCCCAATCCCAGTAGTCGTAGTACCCATAGGGATTCTGTAGCCATACAGTGCCCGTAAATTAACAGATGTACCAAATTGGAGCGATCTTTTCAAACTCATTCCGACAATTTGTCCGGGTACATATTGAAAAATAATAGCATCCCAAAATCCAGTACCATAGCCATATCGATTGGTGATATCGGCTCCATCGATCATTAAAGCGGCATTTCGCAGTTCTAATATCTCTCCTTTACTAACTTTATCTAAATTTGCTTGTGAAGCATCTAAGGCAGCTTGCCAGTCACCACTAAATAGCAAAGTCCAGAACTCACCACGGAGTGCCCCAATTACCGGAATCACAAAAATTGCGGCCGCGACAAACACAATAAAAGTCAATCTAGGTGGAATATAATTTTTGACTAAGAAGAATGCCATCCCGATTGTCAAGAGGAATGTCATCGTCGGCTGTCTCCGCCCCTGGAGAATAATTAGCTGCAAAATGGGGATGGCAGCTATGACTGTCATTGAAATATTCAGGAATTTGGGACGCTTGAGCGCACCCAATAAAAAAATCGGCAGCGCAATATAAATTACGTTACCAAAAAAAGCGAGGATCGTAGCTGGCCCTGTCCAGGTACCAACCGATGTTCTTTCGATATCGATGTTAGCTAGGGCAAAATTACAGATGTACCCAATTAACAACAGTAAAAGTCCCGCTTGAAATAATTTTTTATCATCTAGGACAATATCCAGTCTAGACAACCATTTTTGCTTGGGCTGATACTGTTGATAGCCAATCCAACACATTGCAGTACACATACAGGAGTACAACAAAACCTTTTCCAACATTGCTGGGGGTAAGGACATCCCCGCAGCCGCATTGACGAGGCTGATAGCTTGAGGAACGATAAATGACAAGAAAATTGCTGCCATGAAAAAAGGATACTGATAAACCCGTTCCAGGCGAACCATTCCCCACATCAACATTGCCGCACAAATGCCAATTAAAAAGTATAAGTAAATTTCAGCCATGAGTTTTTTTGCCCACTAAAACAAGGTTTTTGTATAGATTAGCTAAATCCAGGGAATTTTTTGCCCAATCATGATTTTTGGCTAGTAAAGACTGAGCATTGTCATCCCGTTGCTGCTGTAGATCAGAATGCTCGACTGCATCAACAATTGCTTGAGCCATGCCATCTAATTCCCTATTTAAAACTACAGAGCCAGTATTTAGACTTAATAGCTCATTTACTCCGCCTGTACAGGCAAAGCCTACTACTGGAATCTGGCAAGACATCGCTTCAGCGACGACCAAACCAAATGGTTCATCATGGGAAGTCAAACAGAAAACATCTAATGCATGGTAAGCAATCTCAGTTCGATCTAGAGTTCCCGCAAAAATTACCCGATTGGAGATCTCCAACTCGATTGCTAAGTGTTTTAAATATTCGATATCTACACCACTACCCACTATCAACGCCCAATAATTTTTTGATAACAGGCTAATTACTCTGAGAAAATCATCAGTCCCTTTCATTCCACAATGCAGACGACCAACATAACCAATCACAAAGACATCATTGGGTAATCCAAAATGTTGGCGGGCAGCGATGACATCATTGGGTAATCCAAAATGTTGGCGGGCAGCGATCTTTTCAGGTCGAGATGCAGGGGCAAAACGTTCTCGGTCAACACCATTGTAAAGAACTTGAGTTTGACTAGACTGATAACCACCATATTGAATCTGACTAGTACGAGTATCCTCCGTGATACAGATTAGCAGATCTGTCGATTGGCGTTGAACCCAGGCAGCAAGATCGCCCCTAAGAGCCAATCCATCGTTAGTTGCGCCTAGATGAGCATGAGCAACTTTCAAGACACCTGGATGGAAAAATGTCAGCAAATGTGACCATAGCAATCCATCATGATGATGAATAATATCGGGTTTAAATGCTCGGACAAAGCTAATTAAACGGCCGAATTTTAAAACTTCTCGCGAGTTGGCAATAGTTAAATAGTGAGCGAGATCGCCCAACTCGCTCCCAAAATAGCCAGGTTGACCATAGAGAAACAGGCAATGAGCATCTACACCATACTGATGTAGGCGTTTGACATATTCAACAGCAACACGAGCAGCACCACCAGTAGCCGTGTCATCTCGCTGGCAAATATGTAGAGCTTTTAATTTGCTTGAGGAGCTAGCCATCCTTTTTCCTCCAACAAGTGATGAAGCTTTTGAGCTTGTTTTTGCCAAGTATGTGCCCTAGCTGTTGCTAATCGTTCGGGAGATTTCCAATTGGGGTTTGCTAGCGCAAATCTAACATTAGCAGCAAAATGTGCTGGATCTGTGGAAATGAGGACTAAATGACTCCATTGATTTACTTCTGGGATGACATTATTAGCGACGATCGGTAGTGATATACTCATGTAGTCCCAGAGCTTCATCGGACAAGCATTTAAGTTAAATTCACATTGAGAATATGGCATTAACAGTACATCAAATGATTGTAAATATTCACCCACAAGGTGGTGAGGAACGGTATCAATAAAGTGAATATTGGGAAGATTTTGGGCTTTTTTTACATCTTCCCACCATTCCTTCGTTCCATCACTTGGCTGTGGGAGTTGACCACCTAAAATAATTGTGACATCTGCTAACTGCTCGGCAACTTCGACCAAATAATGGAAGTCAAAACGGTAATTTAATGCACCAACATATCCGATAATTGGGTGAGAATGATCTTTTAGTCGATCGGGTAGTGGATTTGGCTGAGTAAGAGGTTTGTCAACCATAAAATTTGGCGAACAGCCATGCGGAATATGAACAATTCGATCGACTCTAGTTGGAGATTCTTGTTTGAATAAATTTGCGCGATACTCGGCAACACATAGTGTTAGATCAGCATGATCGATCGCTAACTTTTCGATTGTCTGAGTTTGCAATTCACGACCGGGCCAATAGTTGCAGTAATCATCCATACTGTAATAGATGGAGTGACTTTTTAGATCATTTACTAAACTATAATAGTAAGGATAGTTGAATACAAAAATAAGTCGATTTTTGCCTTGAAACTGACGAATCAGATAAGTCAAGAACCGACGGGTCAAAGGCCAAGTATGAAATAGCCAACCTGGAGGACAACAAATTCTTTGTTCCCAGACTCCTGGAGAAATTAATTGGGGCTGAAGATCGATGAAATAGCCACCGTATCGTTGCTTAAAAGTGCGAAAATCAACTGGTCGCAATAGCAGTATATCTGCAAATTCACTATAGGCAGAAAACATTTGCTCTGTCCAATAGAAGTTGGCATCTAAGACAACGAGCTTAAACCGATTTGAGTGGCTTTTTATCACTTGCATTGAGAAATTTTAGACACCAACTATCTGAATCGAATTCCGGTGAGTTTTGGAATGATATTTTAATGATCACAATGCACTTCATTTAAAATGAAATCCTCATAATTAAAAATTGTTTTAATTGTAAAGTACAACAATATAAATTCTTCGACAATAAAAATCAACAGTTCTTATTCTCATGGCCAAGAGATATGGCTTCTTTATAAGCTTCTGCTTGAGCTGCCAAAGAGAATTCCTCTCTGATAATTTTTTGGTTCTTGTTTATTATTTGCTTGCAAATATTATCATGATTCTCTAGCAGTTGAATAATCTTGGCTGACATTTTCAATGGAGTATCAGCAGCTAACATACCTTCTTTTTGCCTTTCATTGAAGCCTTCCAATCCTGATGATGTTGTCACTACAGGGATACCCCAAGCCATACATTCGATGACCTTAGTTTTAATTCCACTACCAATCCGATAGGGAAAGCAACATAGTCTCACTTCTTTTAGAAAATTGCGAATGTCATCGACATTTTGTATTACTTCGATCCAATCATATTTAGATGGTAAATCAAGTATTTCTTGGTAATGTTCTGAATCTGTGGAAAGAAGTATCAGAGAAGCAAGATATAGCAGAGAGAAAGAAAAATGGTATTAGAACCTGTTCTGTGCCCAGCTTGTCAAAGTAGCGATGTCGTCAGACACGGATACTCAGGAGAAGGA
>JANYIT010000114.1 GCA_025358725.1 Chamaesiphon sp. GL140_3_metabinner_129_sub | reverse complement strand
CCTTCTCCTGAGTATCCGTGTCTGACGACATCGCTACTTTGACAAGCTGGGCACAGAACAGGTTCTAATACCATTTTTCTTTCTCTCTGCTATATCTTGCTTCTCTGATACTTCTTTCCACAGATTCAGAACATTACCGCTCAAAACATCATACTGCTCATTCGGGAATCGAAATTGCGAATACCCACCAATATCTGATGGTTTTCGGTGGTTCGGGAACGGGCAAAACGACTTTTTTACGCAAAGTCGGATTAGAAGCCCTCAAGCAAGCAAAAGGTGAATACTCACATTCCAGTATTCCGGTATTGCTGGAGCTAAGAAAATTTAGCTGGGAAAAATCGGCACCCATCGATCTCGCAGCAAAAATTGCTGAAGAGTTTGAAAACTGCGGTTTGTCAGAGGATCAAGCTTTTACCCACGAATTTTTGGAACAGGGAAGATTACTGATTTTATTGGATGGTTTGGATCAAGTACCAACGGAACTTTTAACACAAATGACGACAGCGATTCAGCAGCTAGTCGATCGATATCAAAAAAATCGCTTTATTGTTTCCTGTCGAATTGCGGCTGATCATTCCTGTCAAAATTTTAGTCGGTTTACATCTGTGACGATCGCTGATTTTGACGAACAGCAAATCCAGAGCTTCATCAATAGCTGGTTCAAGTCACATAGCCAACCAGAATGGGGTCAAAAATGCTGGTCAATATTAGCTAGTGGCGATCACCAGATGACGAGAGAGTTGGTTAAAACTCCCTTACTACTCACGTTGATTTGTAGCTTATTTCTCAAGCATGGAAAGTTTCCGACTAAACGATCGACACTATACGATCGGGCGGTATCGATGCTCCTAACTGAGTCAGATGATCCTAGCGAAGTTATCGATCAACAAACATCCCCAGGACTAGAGCCTAAATGTCAGGAGATCATCTTAGCTGAAATTGCTTACACCAATTTTATTGCTGACAGAGTGTTTTTTAGTCAAGGCGAAATTACTAAACAAATCGAGCAAACTTCGCTAGAAATATTGCCAGATAATTTGCATCTGAATGGACGAAATATTTTAAGTATTTTAGAAGATTAACATGGTATTTTGGTCAGTAGATCTACAGATATCTATTCTTTTTCTCACCTGACATTACAAGAGTTTTTTACCGCCAAACATATTATTTACAACAATCTCGATATCACCGATTTAGTGGCTAAACATCTTGGCGATCAACGCTGGCGTGAGGTGTTTCTCCTCCTAGCGGGTTTAAGAAAGGCTGATGATTTATTGCTGAGGATCGAGCAGCAAATTCAGGACTATGTTGCTACTCCTAAGCTGCGGAATTTACTTGTCTGGGTCGAAAAAATTGCAGATCCGACCCCAGGCGCAATCAAACACGTCGGTAAACGGGCAATCGCCATCGCCAACGTCATTGCCATCGCCAACGCCAATGCCAACAGTATCGCCACCACCAACGCTAACGCTAATAGCATCGCCAATAGTATCGCTACCGCCAACGCCAATGTTAACGCCGTCGCCGTCGCTAACACGATCGCCATCACCAATGCGATCGACAATGCCCAGGTTATCGCCAATACCAATGCCAACATCAACGCGATCGCTATCGCCAATGCCAATGCCAATGCTAGCGTCAATGCCATCGCCAACACCAACGCGATCGCGATCGCCAATGCGATTGCCTATGCTTACGCTTACGCCAATGCCAACAGCAACGCGATCGCTTTTGCCATTGCCATCGCTTATGGTAAGGCAAAGGCAATCGCCAATGCCAATGCCTATGTGATTTACAAGCTGATCCAATATGCAAAATGGTCAGTAGAATTTGGCATCTATCGAGGACTAGATTTACAAAGTGCGATCGATAATTTAGAAAAACTCAAAGGTCAAATCCCCGACGAAAATCAATTAAAGCGATCGCATCAAAACTTTGCTCAACAACTAATTGAAACATGGCTAACAGCCTTTGATTTGACTCCAGAGATGGTGAATTTATCCCCAGACGAAATCAATGCGCTGGAAAATTATCTCTATGCTAATTGGTTGTTGGTGGAGTGCGGACGAGCAGCAGTCAGTCGTTCTCCAGCGGTATGGAGCCAGATTGAGGAGCGAATGTTGAGGCTAGTTTGAGCGGTTGTTGGTGACAAGTTTAAGGTAGAGTAGGGAGTAATTAGTTTTGTCCAAATCACCACACCAATTATCACAAGATGGGTCTAACGCTGGTGCAACTAGATCGACTATTGACTGACTGGAAACAGAAGGCCAGTATGGCTAATCAGAACTTACTAGATTTAGATGATCTATCGGCACATCAACGATTGAGTGGGACGGGAAATCCACCCAGTAATGTAACTGGAATTACTCAACAACGGGCTAGTGCAGCGTTAACGGCGATCGATCGATTATTTGAAGACTTAGAATTATTAAATCAGACGATCGATCGAGCAAGAAAGCTGCGTAGCGAATTACCCTCTTTTTTTGTCAGCGATCGCGATCTCCAAGAAATCGAACAGCTATTGACGGGACAGTCAATTCAGATTTCATCGACCCAAATACCGCTAGCTCAAAGAGATTTACTCAGTTCAAATAAACAAGTCCAAGCGATTTCACTGGCGGCATTGTTAGATAAAATGATGACTAATTTTACGATTGCCAAAGATACTTTTGTCGCGATTGAAACTGCCTGGATGGAATTAGCCTCAAAACTAATTACCACTCATCAATCATTAATAGAACTAAATCAACTAGCCCAGAAAACACAGGTAGGCATACCAGCATCACTAATTGTTGCTGAAACTAATTTCACCAATCTTCAGTCCCAGATCGATCAAGATCCTTTGGGGATAAATCTTACTTTTACTCAAGATCTCACACCGTTAATTAATCATAGTCGCCGCGAATTGGCAACTCTCAATCATCAATACCAACAGTTGCAAGCTGACTTTGCTACCGCATCGCAATATCTTCAGCAATTAAACCAACTAAATCAGGACTTGATCGAGGCATCCACGGAAAGTCAGGCTAAAATTAGTCATAGTTTACCGATGCTCTCTCCATTACCAGCCGAGGAACTAGCCGAGCTAGAGCGATGGCTGGAACGATTAGTCACCAAATTCGCCGCAGGGATAATTCCCCCCGTCCAAGTTGGATTGACTAACTGGCTCAACAAAGTTCAGGCGTATATGATCTATGCTCGATCTGTGCTGGCGGCTAATCAACTTCCACTAGATACCAGACAGGAATTGCGAGGTAGATTGGATGCACTCATAGCCAAGGCTCTAGCGAAAGGGAAGGCAGAAGATCCGATTTTGACAGATTTGGCTGTTCGGGCGCGTCAGGTACTCTACACCAGCCCTACAGACCTAAATCTGGCGATCAATTTAGTCAAGAGCTACGAGCAGGGTTTGAATCAGCGGTTAGCGTGTTAATTTTCTTTGTGAGGGAGAATTCGGGAATTGGCGATCGTGCTATAGCTAATTAGGTAGGGAGTAAATCCTGTTTAATTTGAGATTTATGATGAATACAGTTGAGTCGATCGAACAACCCAAGTCTAAGTTATGGTTGGCAGCAATTAAACCGCCGATGTATACTGTGGCAATTATCCCCATCACGGTGGGTTCTGCTGTTGCTTATGCTCAGACTAGATCGCTCGATCTCAATATTTTGGGGACTTTTCTAATATCCGCGATCGCGATTATTGCTTGGTTGAATATTAGCAATGATGTATTTGATAGCGACACAGGAATTGATGTTAATAAGGCTGAGTCAGTAGTAAATCTGACTGGCAATCGCAACCTGATGTTTTGGTTGGGAAACTTGTTTTTGTTGTCTGGTATGTTGGGGATTGCGACAATTGCTTGGTGGCAACAAGATCTAACTGTAGTCGAGATTGTTTTGCTCTGTTGTTTTCTCGGATATACCTATCAAGGGCCACCATTTCGATTGGGATATCAAGGTTTAGGCGAAGTGATTTGTACGATCTGTTTTGGCCCATTGGCTCTGAGTGCCGCTTATTATAGTCAAACCCAATCTTGGTCGATCGCCAATTTGACAGCTTCATTAATTATTGGTATTTCTACCAGTCTGATTTTATTCTGTTCTCATTTTCATCAAGTCAAGGATGATCTGGCGGCGGGTAAATTATCGCCGATTGCTAGAATGGGGACGGAAATGGGGGCGCGGGTATTGCAATGGAGTACTGCTAGTATTTATCTATTAACGGCAATTGGGGTAATAACTGGACTGTTTCCGATCGCAACGCTATTAGTATTTATGAGTCTGCCATTAGCAATCAAATTAACTCAGTTTGTGTGGGAATATCATGATTTACCCGATCGAGTTCGGACCTGCAAATATCTAGCGGTAAGGCTCCACTTTGTTAGTGGGCTATTATTAGCATTAGGCTTTTATCTCATCGATTTTAAAATTTAATCGATCGACTCATTTCTTGTTACTGTCACAACCTGCGAGTAAGATCACAATTAGAACTTATTAGTAGCGAAGCTGAATGGAGTAGGAAGATGTAATAGATAATGGGTAAAATCTCGATCGTCAAAACTTAATTTTTAACTTTCTGTCTTGTCTCGCTAAACCCTCGGGAAACCCGAGGAGCGCGAGCCGCAACTTTCAACTTTCAATTTTCAACTTAACGCTACATTATGGATGATCAACTGCCTGAAGCTCCAAGTGAAGAGCTTCCTCAAAACCAAGTGTTTGCAAATTCGATTACTAGTTTAGGACTCGATCGCATCGCTCGGCATATCCTGATTTGTGCAGATCAAACTAAACCGCTATGTTGTTCTAAAGCAGACAGTTTAGTTGCATGGGATTATCTCAAACGCCGACTCAAAGAATTAGATCTCGATCGGCCGAATACACCTCAAGGTTATATTTTCAGGACTAAAGCCAACTGTCTGCGCGTCTGTCATCATGGCCCGATTTTGGTTGTTTATCCTGATGGTGTTTGGTATCATTCTGCCACCCCAGCGGTGATCGAGCGGATTATTCAAGAACATTTGTTGGAAAATCGGATTGTGACGGAATATGCTTTTTTGGTCAATCCCTTCCAAGGAGCGGGGAGTTGGGAGCGGGGAGTGATAATTCCTCGCGATCGGTTGAGGGATAATTGTAAAATAGTAATTTATTAAGTGGGAGTATCGATTTATGAGTAATCGTGATGGATTTGGTAGTGGATTTTGGCTAGGAACCTTGGTAGGTGGCGTAGTTGGTGGAATCGTTGGTGCGTCAATCGCCAATCAAAGAGCCAATCGGATCGATGATGAAACTGAAAGTGGCAGATTATCAGGTGATGATAGCGAAAGAAGACCATTCAAATCCAGTCGTCGTCGGACGATCGATCGAATGGAAATAGCCAGACAGAGTTTGGATGATAAGATTAGCGACCTAAATAATACGATCGATGCAGTCAGATCGTCGATTGGGAATGTATCTGAAGATTCGATCGATTTACGGACTAAGCAGATGGATGAAGATGTCAAGACTCAACCGTCGAACAGTTAGCCCTCGGCAACAGCAATTGCACAGCTTGAAGTGAGGCTCTTCACACCAACCGCCGTGATGGTTTACGGTTAGTACTGCACGTCAAACCAGCCAGAAGTATCGGTTGATCGGTTAAACTAGGTGCAGCAGATTTTGATTTTATTTATACCAGAATTTTTATGAGCAACTCCGCGATTGGGCCATTACTAGTTGTCAGCCTTGCAAACTTTTTGAATATTTACTTGGCGATTATTTTTGTCCGGCTCCTCCTAACCTGGTTTCCGAATATCGACTGGATGCAGCAAATCGTGGGCTTTCTCAGTCCAGTTACCGATCCCTATCTCAATCTGTTCCGGTTTGTACCACCCATCGGATCGATCGACCTATCTCCAATTATCGCAATCTTTGCCTTACAATTCGCGATGCAGGCTTTGACAGCACTGGAGCCAATGTTATCAAATTTTTAAGTTAAATAAAACGAAGAATATATCCCCGACTTCTTTGAGAAGTCGGGGATATATTCTCACTGCATCACAACTACCAAATAATCTCTAACGTGACAACTACAACACTAATTTATGTTGCTTTGCTACTGACGACCTTCGTCGGAGTCATCGGAGCTGTAGTGCCAGTAATGCCTGGGCCGAGCTTGATTTTAGGCGCGTCAATAATTGCTGGATTTTTGTATCACTGGGATGAAGTGACGATCACATTGATCGTCTCTAGTGTTGTCCTCGTTATGTGCTTTGCGATCGAGCAATTATCGGGCATCTGGGGTGCCCAAAAAGCTGGAGCTAGCCATTGGGGTCAAATTGGTTCGATCGTCGGTCTATTCCTCGGATTCTTTGGGCTGCTGCCAGCTTTACCATTGGGTGGCCCCTTAGTTGGCATGTTTTTTGGGCCGTTTATTGGTGCTGTTGTTGGTGAGCTATTATATCCACGTCAGTTACCACTTGCTGAACGATTTAATATTTCCTTCAAAGCTGGAGTTGGCATCGTCTTGGGTTCGGTAATTGGTTTAATTCTTCAAGGTTTATTATCCCTGGTTGCTGCGATCGTCTTTGCTGTAACTACTTGGCATTTAGGGATGGGAATTAGCTGATCTAGCGATCCTAAATGAGAAGCTTAGCCCCTAGAGGGCGGGCATGAAGCGGCATTTTTATTCTGGGGGAACCCCGTCTTGTCGTTTTTTTATTCGGGGGTTCCCCCCGAATAAAAACGACGCAGAATAAAAAAACGACAAGACAGCACTGCCCCTACGAGTTAACGTTACTGTTAGGAACTAAGATAGGATTGCGATAGTCAATCAAAAGATGATAATTGAAAAGACTGTTTCAGCTATATTATTGATGCAGTTGATCTCCATAAATTTAGCTGGAGCTACACTGGCAAGAGATGAGCCATCCAAGCAGATTGAGTGTGTGAGAGCTGTTCCTCAGCCGATCGTGAGCAAGTCTATTTTTCCGAATACTAAGTTTATCTTACAAAGAAATATCGATAATGTGGCCATCGGTTTCGAGACGGTGAAGTTTAATAATGGGGATAAGTTAGTAATTACTCATACTGGTTGTGAGAGCTATATCTTCGACTTTCAATTTGAAACTAGTCGGTTTTCAGCAGATGTGACAAATACGAAGTATTGGTTTGCTCGATCGATCCAATTGATGCGCCAGACTGAAAAAGGCATCGATCCAGCATCAGCTATTAACAGGGGGATTAGGGCATTGGAACACTACGCTAGCACAAATAATCATCCCTCGATCGGCAAGGAAATTGGGTAATGTTCTAGATCTGTGGAGAGGAGGTTAAATGGCACACCCAAATTCAAACCGATTGATAAACAAACCAATCACAATATCGTGCATCACAACAGATTTAGAAAAGCAGATGGTTTTACGAGCCAGTCGCTT
>JANYIT010000113.1 GCA_025358725.1 Chamaesiphon sp. GL140_3_metabinner_129_sub | reverse complement strand
CCTTCTCCTGAGTATCCGTGTCTGACGACATCGCTACTTTGACAAGCTGGGCACAGAACAGGTTCTAATACCATTTTTCTTTCTCTCTGCTATATCTTGCTTCTCTGATACTTCTTTCCACAGATTCAGAACATTACCGCTGTTTGACTGCGGCGGAGATCTTTACCCCACCCCAGCCCTCCCCTTGTAAAGGGGAGGGAGCAAGAAAGCCTCCCCTTTATAAGGGGAGAGAGCCAGAGAGTCCTTTCCCTTGGGAAAGGATTGAAAGCCCCCCCTGCTTGGTGCGCTACACTGTCGGGGAACCCGAACAGTACGCGCATCCGCTTTATAAGGGGGGGTTGGGGGGGTAAAAGTCTCCGCCGAAGTCAAAAGATACAAAGAGGGGACTTTAACCCCCAACTAAATTATTCAAAATTAATTAAAAGGGTGACAACTGGTGAATACATCTACGATCGATCGAGAACCAAATTTCAAGGGTAACTCTCAATCCCGCCTCAGTAAACGCGCACTATGGTTTCGCTACCTCGCCGAAATCAATCTGATTTTTGGGGCTTGGTATCTATACTGGCGGATCTTTCATTCCCTTGATTTTCAAGCATTATGGCTATCGATCCCATTGTTGATCGCCGAAATCTATAGTTATATCGGTGGAGCGATGTTTACGATCGGATTGTGGCGACCATTGGAGCGACAAATTAAGTCACTACCCTATCTCAGTCCACCGCTACCAGAGGCAGAATGGCCCACAGTAGATTTATTTATCACTTGTTATAATGAACCGCCAGAAATGGTCGAAGAGACCGCTAAAGCTGCGCTAGCGATCGATTATCCGGCAACTAAATTACGGGTATATATTCTGGATGATGGCAACTCACTAGAAATGCGAACTCTCGCCCAAAAACTTTGTTTGGAGGATCTACAGTCGGAGACACTCAAAGCTGAGTCACAGCGGATCAAATCGGAGCGGTTAGAATTGCGAGAACGGCTCAAGCAGATTCGCGAATTGACAGACGATACCCACGCCGCCGAAACTTTTGTGGCGGCTCTCCCAGCTCGAAGTGAAGCGAATACAGCGGATCGTTTTTTGCAAGTCTTTCGCCAAGTTATGACTGTTACCCACGGTGGACATCTGAGCGTTCAAGAGCGACTAATTACCGAAGAACAGGAACTTATCGCCGCAATTAAACAAAAAGAAATTGAATTTACCGAAATCACTCGCTGTCGCTATATTGCGCGTCCTAAACCAAAAGGAAAAGCCCACTATGCCAAAGCTGGTAATATTAACTACGCTATTTTTTCTGGTGAGACTACGGGGCAATTTATTCTCACCCTTGATGCCGATCATGTTCCCAAACCACAGTTTCTCAAGCGAGTTTTGCCTTACTTTGTTAATTACAATGTCTGGACTGGTAAATATGATGGCAATCGAATTGCCTTAGTCCAAACACCTCAAGACTTTTATAATATCCCCCCTGGCGATCCTTATGGACACCGCGCACATCTTTTTTACGGCCCAATTCAACAGGGTAAAGACGGCTTAAATTCAGCTTTTTATACGGGGACTAATGCCGTATTGCGCCGTGAAGCTCTAGTTAGTGTGGGGCTAAAATATTTCACCAAAGCAGTCGCTCAAAATAAAGAGCTGCTCAAGGACTTTACCCTGATTGGTGGGATGTCTAGTGACAGCATTACTGAAGATATGAATACCGCCATGCGTCTACATGGAGCGGGGTGGAAGACCGCCTATCATCACGAATTGCTCGCTGAAGGGTTGGCACCCGATGACCTCGCTTCTACGCTCCAGCAACGGCTTCGCTGGGCACAGGGGACGATTCAGGTCTTAGTTCAAGAAAATCCTTGGACGAAACCAGGACTAAGTTTCTGGCAACGAATCCAGTATTTTCAGACGATGTACAGCTACTTTTCGGGCTTTGCTACTGTTATTTTGATTGCTTGTCCGATTATTTTCTTCTTTACTGGGATTACGCCTATTCATACTTATGGGGCAGATTTTCTGATCCATTTTGCGCCAGCATTTATCATCAATCGGCTCACTTTTTTGATGGTGACATGGGGGATTCCTGCCGGAGAAGTCTGGAGAGCAGAACAATATGCGATCGCGTTATTTCCGCTATTTATTCAAGCAGTATTGAGTGTCTTTACAAAGCGATCGATCAATTTCAAAGTTACGCCAAAGGAACGGCAATCAGGGATTTACCTAAATCTAGTGATGCCTCAATTGGTTGTTTGTGGTTTAACAATTTTAGGATTACTTTGGTGTCTAATTCGATTTGCAATGGGCACTTTAACTGATATTCCACTCTATGTGGTCAATGCTGGATGGTCACTGTATAATTTACTGCTGTTGTCGGTAATTATTCGCGCTGCTATTTGGCAACCAAAAGAGGAAAAATTAGATCTCTAGCTTCGTTTAAATGGCTAGTATAAACCCGCCCTATCCCACGAACAACATAACTATTATTTTCAGACATCCTCTCAAGGGGTAGATCGATCGTGAATTTTATCTGGAAACATCAATTTTTCTCTCAACTTAGACTATTCCCATTATTCCGATTTGTCTGGATTGCGCTATTCCTACTCGGTGTGAGTTTAACTATCGCAATTCATCCTACCCCTACAGTTGCCAATCCAGTCCAGCTAGAATCTAAATCTACTGTTAGCCCTGGATCACTTTCATTAGGTGGTGAATGGAGATTTGCGCCTGGTTATCTTCAACCAGATAATGCTTATCAACCCACATTTAATGACCGAAATTGGCGATCGATCGTCGTACCTGGCAATTGGTTCTTACAAGGACAAGATCTATCTGGAGTTGCTTGGTATCGCCACCAATTTCAGATCGATCAATCCCTCAAAGGCAAGGTTATTCAGCTTGTATTTGATGGCGTTGATTATACTGGTGATGTTTGGCTCAATGGTCATTATTTGGGATTTCATGAGGGCTATTTTCAGCCCTTTAAATTTGTTGTCTCTGAACAACTGAAATATGGATCTGACAATGTTTTAGTTGTCAAAGTAAATAGTCCCTTAGAAGAGCCAGAAAAAGTTTGGTCGTTGCACAAGCGCATTATTAAAGGCGTTTTAAACCATCATGATACTCGTCCAGGTGGTGCATGGTCAGTACGGGGACAAGACCAAAATACTGGCGGAATTTGGGCACCTGTATCGATCCAAATATCCGATCGAGTCGCCATTACTCAACAACAAGTTACGCCAGAATTAGATGCTCGTTTCCAAAATGGTATCGCCCATGTCGATCTGACAATTATTAATCCTACGCTAAAACCGCAAGCGGTAAGATTGTCCCTACAACTTCAAGCAACGAATTTTCAAGAGCCACAAGATTTACCCATTATTCAGGAACAGATCTTAAAACCAGGGATCAATCAGATCGCTATTAATATCCCTAAAACCGATCCGCATTTGTGGTGGACGTGGGAACATGGGAACCCAGATTTATATAAAGTAAATACTCAAATTCTAGCGAAGAATACATTATTAGATCGATCAAGTACAACATTCGGCTTTCGGACAATTCGTCGCGATCCTCAATCTCAAGCTTGGGAATTAAATGGTCGGCGAATTTTCTTGCGCGGTACTAATTATATCGCCTCTCAATGGTTGAGTGAGATGACAAGGGAGAAATACTTGATCGATCTCAAACTAATTCAGCAAGCAAATATTAATAGCATCCGCGTTCACGCCCATATTGAAGCCGAAGAATTTTACCGTTTGTGTGATGAAATGGGGCTATTAGTCTGGCAGGATTTCCCCTTGCAATGGGGCTATACTGACGCGCCTGAATTTGTTGCCGAAGCAACGCGACAGGCTAATGATATGGTAGCAATGCTATACAATCACCCATCAATTTTTACCTGGAGTATCCACAATGAGCCGCCGTGGGATGCTACCTGGATGCAATACAAGTATCCCGATTACAACCCCAAGCAAAATCGCGTTCTCGATGAGACAATTTACAATAGTTTGCGCTCCCGCGACTCCACCCGTCACTTGCACATTGCCTCAACCCTCAAGGAACATCCTTGGTTTGGTTGGTACTCAGGTACATGGCAAGATTATGGCAAACCAACTAAAGAACCCTTAATTACTGAATTTGGAGCACAAGCATTACCAAATCGGAGTTCCTTGGAAAAACTATTTACAGCCGCCGAACTATTTCCTGATACTCCAGCCAAATTAGAAAAGTGGAAATATCATAATTTTCAACCCCATGAAACATTCGATCTTGCAAAGGTTCCAATGGGCAAAACTACCCAAGAATTTATTGACAACACCCAACAATATCAAGCCCAACTAATTCAATTTGCTGCTGAATCGTACCGAAGACAGCGTTATCAGCCTGTCAGTGCAATTTTTCAGTTTATGTTTGTCGAAGATTGGCCATCGATAAATTGGGGTGTTGTAGATTACTGGCGCAAGACTAAACCAGGTTACGAAATGCTCAAACGTGCTTATCAACCGATTTTACCGAGCATAGTTATCACTAAACAAAGGTGGAAAGTTGGTGAGTCTATCCCTGTAGATTTGTGGCTAATTAATGACCTATGGCGATCAATCCCCAATTCAACGCTCACCTACACATTAAAACAAGCCGAATCGATCATCAAACAAGACTCTATTGCGATCTCTATTACTCCCGACAGTGGCAAATCTATACACAAATTCATATTGTTAGATTTAGCTACTGGCAACTATCAATTACTGGTAAAAATTGCCGATCCGCAAGGCAAGTTATTAGGTGAAAACAGTATTAAATTGGAGGTAATCAAGTAATGATGTATCGATCGCAGCGACTATTCACGATTCTCATTAGCGCATTTTTGCTCGTTCTTGCTGGCGGAAATTTGGCACAATGGCACGCCGCCGAACCAGCTAAAATTGTCATCAATCAAGTGGGTTATCTACCAACTAGTCCCAAAGTTGCCTTTTTAGTCAATGGTGACAGAGCACCGCAAAAAATTGAGCTGGTAAATAATGCCAATCAAAAGATAGTAAGAGTTATTACCCCTAATCAGTCGGTGCTAGATCCAGATAGTAACGATCAATTACAAACCATTGACTTTAGCCAGATTGAACAAACCGGAAAGTATTTCCTCCGCGCTGGCTCCATCAGATCCTATCCCTTCGAGATTGCACCGAATGTTTATCAGGAGTCGATCGTTAAATTACTCCATTCCTATTATCTCCAACGCTGTGGAATTGCGATCGACGATCCAGTTACAGGCATTGGCCATGCTCCCTGTCATCTTCGGGATGGCGCGATTGCTCACAAAGATGGCGCAAATCTAGCTGGAATAACTGTTCCAGCTCCAGGCGGCTGGCATGACGCAGGCGATTATGGTAAATATGTCAGCACCACCGCTGTTACCACGGGGCGACTATTGAGCCTCTATGAATCTCACCCTAGCGCATTTGGAGATCGCCAATTAAGCATCCCCGAAAGCGGTAATGGTGTCCCCGATTTACTCGATGAAATGCGGGTGGGATTGGATTGGATGTTGCCGATGCAGCGATCGGATGGGGCCATCTATCGTAAACTATCCGGTAAAAAGTGGCCATTGATCGTCTCCCCAGATGAAGACACCCAGCCTCGCTTTATCTACGGCATTTCCACCCCAGAAACAGCTAAATTTGCCGCTGCCATGTCGATCGCCGCCAGAGTATACGCCCCCTGGCAGCCCCAACAATCCGCTGTCTACCTCAAAGCAGCTCAACGCGCTTGGGACTATCTCCAGACTCAATCTACGATCAAAGTAGATTGGATCGATGGGGATGATAGTGGTTCTGGTAAATACCTAGAATCGCCGACTGATAATGAACCGAGTCTAAAAATCGACACCGACGATCGATTGTGGGCAGCAGCAGAACTATTTATCACTACTAAAGATCCAAAATACGAGCAATATTTCTTACAACAATTGCCCAAGTTTGACTATTCTCTCTTTGAGTGGAAAGATCCTTCAGCTCTGGGTATCGCCAACTATCTGAACGCAATTAAAACGCCCAAATCTGACCAAATTAAAGCACAGATTACCGCCAAAATTCTGTGCCGAGCCGAGACAATTATTAACCAAGTAAAAACCAGCGGTTATCATCTCGCAAATCATCGGTTTATCTGGGGATCGAACAAAATGACCGCCACCGAAGGAATGACTCTAATCTTGGCATATCAACTAACTAACAAGTCCGAATATCGTCAAGCAGCGATCGATCAAATTGATTATTTATTAGGACGAAATCCGTTTAACCAAACATTTGTCACTGGTATCGGTACCCATCCAGTTCAACATATCGATCATATCTTTGCCCGTGCCCGCAAAATCTCGATCCCTGGCTTACTAGTCGGTGGTCCAAATAGTGGTGCTCAAGACGACCTTGCGCCCAAAAATCGGGGAATTCTCAGCTATCTCGATCATGAAAAATCCTATGCCACGAATGAATATGCGATCGATTATAACGCCGAACTAATCGGGCTGATGAGCACGATCTCAAATCAGTAATAAATTCCGATGCGAGACACCATACTAATCTACCGAGGGGATGTGGGTACTCTAGATAGTAACTGGATTTAATGCACTGCCCACTTTAGGCTCAATTATCTATGTTTGGATTGGTGAATAAAGGCTTGGAAGATATGGTTTGCAGCCAATATGGGGAAGAAACCTGGGAAGAAATTAAATCCAAGGCAGACGTTGAGATCGAAGCCTTTATTAGTATGGATGCCTATCCTGATGACATCACCTATCGACTTGTCGAGGCGGCTAGTGCTGTGATGGAGATGCCTGCAACAGATGTTTTAGAAGCATTTGGTAGATATTGGATTCTATTTACTGCAACAGAAGGCTATGGCTCTTTGATGGAGATGGCGGGTGATAATTTACCTGAATTTTTGCAAAATCTCGATAATTTACATGCTCGTGTAGGTTTGAGCTTTCCCAATCTCCAACCACCTAGTTTCCTCTGTTCCGAGCTAGAAGAGGAATCACTGAAATTGCATTACTATTCCGATCGACCTGGCTTAACCCCAATGGTAGTGGGAATGCTCAAGGGTTTAGGCGAAAAATTTAATACAGACGTGGATATTCAGCTCACTAATAGGAAAGCTCAAGGGAATGACCATGAAGAAGTATCGATTTCTCACAAACCAAAATGTCCATTTAAACAACATCTCCACAGAAGTAACAACTAATTAAAATTAAAATTTATCATCACTTTACTAACAGTTACTGACAGGCTATGCCACCATGAGTCTTCTAAAAAATGCAACCATCGATGAATATACAACTATTGATGAATATATAACGATGTCAGGGTTTTCGCTACTTCCTGATGTTTTTGCTACAATTTTTCCATTTTACATTGTCTTGAACCGCGATCTCGAAATGGTACATGTCGGGCCTGTTCTACAACGCTTATATCCCGATATCTTAGAAAATAAAGATTTTCAGACAAAATTTCAGATTAAACGACCCAATGTGGTGGCTAATTTTGATGCGATTCGCGCCCATCCTAGATCGCTATTCTTATTAGAATCTCTCGACAATGGGATGCAACTGAAGGGGCAAATAATTTACGTTGATTATGAAGAGGTGATCCTATTTCTGGGATCTCCGTGGATTACGGATACTAACTTAATGTCCAACTTCAAGCTAAAAGTATCCGACTTTGCCCTTCACGATCCAGTTGCTGACTTCCTATTTCTGCTTCAAGCTCAGACTACTTCGTTAAAAGATGCGAAAAGGTTGGCAGATAAGCTTGCTAAACAAAAGATCGAGATTCGCAAGGCATTGATCCAAGAAAAAGAATTGAGCAGTCTAAAAACTCGGTTTATTACTACTGCATCTCATGAATTTCGGACTCCATTGGGAATTATCTCTTCTTCGACTGGGTTACTCGAAGATTACGATCATAAACTCGATCGACCTAAAAAACTCAAGCATTGGCAACGGATTCAATCTGCTGTCAAGCACATGACCACATTATTAGAAGACATTTTGTTAATTTATCAGACAGATGCGGGCAAACTAGAATGCAAGCGGTCTGAATTTGATTTGATTGGTTTTTGTCGAGAATTGGTCGAGGAACTGGAAATTAGCAGTAATGCTGAAGGTCGGTTTAACCTGACAATGACTCATGCAGATGCGGATATCTCCTTGGTAGACGGTTGTCTGGTCTGGATGGATAGCAAGTTAGTCCGCCAAATTCTCACCAATTTGCTTTCTAATGCCATTAAATACACGCTGGGAGACAATCAAGTCCAGTTCGATATTATATGTACTCAGAAAACAGTCACATTTCAGATTGCCGATCGAGGTATTGGTATCTCTGCTGACGATCGAGTGCGGCTATTTGAATCTTTCCATCGCGGTACCAATGTCAATAATATTCCTGGCACAGGCTTAGGTCTATCGATTGTCAAACGATGTGTGGATCTCCAGGGTGGCACGATCGATCTCACGAGTGAAGTCGATGTTGGCACGACATTCATTGTCAATCTACCACTGCAATAACGTTCACACACTCCTAACCAATAACTCTTATGACAACTATTCTGGTCATCGAAGATGAACATGATGTTCGTGAAAATCTCCAAGAAATTTTAGAAATGGAAGATTTTAATGTCTTGACTGCTGAAAATGGTGCAATTGGTTTGCAGCTAGCGATCAAACACCAACCTAGTTTAATCATTTGCGATGTGATGATGCCAGAACTCGATGGCTATGGGGTGATTACGTCACTCCGTCAAAACCCAATCACCATCAAAACTCCGTTTATCTTTTTGTCTGCCAAATCTACAGATGAAGATCGCAAAAAAGGGCTGCAATTAGGCGCGAATGATTATTTAACCAAGCCATTTACACCCAGAGATATCTGTAATGCGCTCGACACGCTGGAGATTGAAGCCTAATTGGATCTCAACAGAGTAGAACGATAGCTATCACCGTTTCATCAGTGATGAGATGATTGGTTGCAAAAGAGTTTTTGTATCCACTTTGCCATCTGGTCTAGTAACGGTCAGTTCACACCAATTCACTAGTAAGACATCATCCCCATCTTTGAGCGGTACCCAGTTGAGATAGCGGTATGAATAAGGTTGCTTAATTTTCCCCGTCCACTTTTGCTGAATTACTGTGGGCAGATTTATAACTTCGAGGTGTTCATACAGTGTTTTGTGAGATGTTGGCAGACAGGTCAGGATAAAGTTGAACTTTTGCACCAACAGCAGTTGACACAAAGCTTGGTGGCAATAGAGGTCGTCACCTAAAACTGTTACTTTTAAATGGCTGTATGTTTTTCCATGCTGCAACAGCCACCTCTTTACTGCTTTGTTTTCGCAGTCTTGCGTATCATTTCCCATTCTTTATCTGTCAAATCGCTTGAATATCCCATGAATAGACCTTTTTTGCTTGAATTACCTCAACTTCGTCTAGTCTACTCGATCGCCTAAAAGATCTCAAATGGGTTCTATACACAACTTTTTAAATTTATGTCCGGTTGATTCGCTCAGACAGGTGTATATAGATGACATAGCTAGATAGCAGTCACCACACATCAGATGTGCTTAGTAAATAAATGTATAGAATCTGGGTTCTGTCTTTCACCGTCAGTCTACCAATCAACGAACTTAACAGCGCAGCAATCCCGTGTCGTCTTCTCAATTAATTTTAAATTAAACATTAAACAATTTTTAAATTACAATGACTACTATTTTAGTGATCGAAGACGAACCCAAAATCCGCGAAAACATTCAAGAAATTTTAGAACTAGAAGGTTTCGACTTACTGACAGCGGAAAACGGTAGAATTGGCCTGCAATTAGCTCAAGAGCATCATCCCGATCTGATTATTTGTGATGTAATGATGCCAGAACTTGACGGTTATGATGTGTTAGTCACATTGCGTCAAAATCCCAGCACACTCAAGATTCCCTTCATCTTTCTCTCTGCTAAGGCCACTAAAGCCGATTTTCGGAAGGGAATGTCACTGGGAGCAGATGATTATCTCACCAAACCATTTACTCCGAGTGAACTGCGCGAGGCGATCTCGATTCGGCTCGAAAAACAGACAATGATGATGGTGCGATACTCTCAAGAACTCGAACGAGTAATGGCATCGTCTCATCCGAGAACACCCAGCTATCAAGTTGTTGCTGAAGCTGTCACAGATATTACGACACCTGTAAAAGTTATTCAACCTACTGGCGTTTTGGATGTGACTAACTGTAGCCAATTACGGCGAGAGATTATGGAAGTTGCTAATGCTGGCGGGTGTAATGTACTGGTAGATTGTCAAAATCTCAGCTTTATGGACAGTTCTGGACTATCAGCGTTAGTATTGGCTTCTCAAAAAATGCGCGAAGTAAATAGTCAACTGTCAATTTGTTCGATCAATCAGCAAATCGAAATGTTATTTGAACTGAGTAGCATGGATGATATTTTTGAAATTTTCCCTAGCTCTACAGAATTTTATAGCAATTACAAACTCGGTAATGAAGTAGCTACGCTATCAAATATTTGACAGCTCATAGAGATCGCCGCCAAAATTCAATTACTAGTCAATCTGGGGTGTAATCAGGACAGGGCAACTGCACATGTTTCTTAACAAATCCTACGAGCTAGAATGTGACTATGTTTAAGGCACCAAGCACAGTTTTGAGATAGTTATCATCCCATCCAGCTTTGAGTCGTCTGATTTTAACACCAACTTTACTTTTCTTGTCTCTTGAAAGTAAATTTATGCCAACATGACGAATAACTGCTAGATTTTCAGCACTATACCCAGAGCAGATTTGAGCAGTATCTTCGGCAAAACCCACATCCAATGGAGTTGGTTCTCAATACTCCATTGACTTCGGACCGCGGCGGCAAATCGTTGAACATCACTCTGGGTAATGAGAATGTAATATCTTTGTTCGATGCTAGCTTTGCCGTTCATCTCGCGTTGCGACTCAACCATCCCAATACTTTTCAACCCTGACCACTAACGAAAAAATTGGGGACAGACAAATAATGTATCCAGACAGGAGGGAACTTTGCAAAAAGACTGGGCGATTGTCAAATCATACGACTTATGCGAGTCCTTCTATATTGCCGTCGTCGGACATGAAGGCTGGAATAACGATCCCAATGCCACTGTTCCCTATGCCCTAGTAGTCAGTTTTGAGGCAGTAAATACAAATATCCCGATCTACACATCGATCGCTACCGTTCAAGTTCCGACTCAGGTAGAAACCAAGATATCTATTCAATCTTAGATTCGAGCGGGTTTCTGATGCTTAATCATCGATCGAAACAGCATTTGACACTCCCGACATCGCCCCGACACCCACTCCGCAGGAATCGGAAAATGCTCCTCACAATTCGGACACTTGTACAGAAGCCGCAACTGATGCTTCTCGCAAGCCGCAGTCGATCGGAACTGCCACTTCATCCGATGTTACGGAGCCTCATCATAGCAAGCACAACAAACGCGTATAGCCCTGACATTAATCGGTTCACCCTTGGGTGGAAACATCAACAGCAACCGTTCGGCTTCAAGTCCCATCACCTTCCCCAACTGCGCCAACTGATTCAACGTCGGAAAAGGATTCAAATAAAACTTCTCCCACCGCGACATCGCTGTACCCAATTTCAACTGTCGGCTCAAACTCCCGATCGACGATAAACTCACCACCTCCTGACGCTTCCATCGACCGAGATAATGGCTGATACTCTCATCGTCATAAGGCTGGAGCGCGATACTGAAATATTTCGCTGTAGAATCGCTCATATTTACTCCTCGATCGAAATCTGCTCGTTCCGCATAAAATCACAGAAATTCCACACTTTTCCGAGATCCTCATCAATTTATTCAATCCTGAAAACAGTAATAGATCTGCATAGTTGACGATCAGGATTCGGACACCACATTTTTTAATCGTCGCCCACGTTCGCAATCGTAGATCTCTGGGATTACCACAACTAACCGGATTAGCCAGAAAATCTAAGATTGAGAGGAATACATTCTTTCCGTTACCTGGATCGTCAATCTCGATATAAGCAACAGGCGCAGGCATTCGAATCAAATCCCCTCGCCGTCTCGTCTGTTGGTTCGTATAATAGTCCAAAGCTTTAAATAAACCCAATCGATCGATCTGCCGTTGCACTCTCACTCGTTCCCGCAGGTGCTAGCAACGCTTTGCTTAATTCATACCGATCTGGTGTTTGATTGACAATGCGTTGATGCTCATCTTTTCGATTTTGAAGAGTCTTTGCTTTCCCTTTAGCTCTCTTATTCTGATTCATTTCCTTGAATTTCTCATTAGCAAAATCATGCAAATCTCGCTGTTGCGCCAGAATTGAAGTTTGGTCGATCGCTTTGCCTTCTTTTCGGATTTGTTTTTCCCGCTCTTTCCATTCTCGCAGCGAGAGGCGGGAGTCCGACAAATCTCTAGAGCGAATAACGCCTAAATACTTCGATGGTTGACCATCCTGTTCGAGAGTATAAACTAGTAATTTGACAATATTGCTTGGATCGTATCTGACTGTCACTTTACGATCGTATCCAGATAGAAAATCAATGTTTTTGTCATAATGTTGATAACCTTGCTCATCACGCTTAACTCCAGCACTGTATATCAAATTCTCAAAGGCAACACATCCATATTTTTGAACTGTTTTCTCCTCGTCCTTCATTAAACAAATATCTAATTTTCGCTCGTCTTCTATTTGTCGGGGTTCACCTCCAGGAATCCCATTCCACCAGCGTTGCAGACATGTTTGATTTTTGATTCTTGGATATAAATGTTGATTAGCATGATCGACAAAATGCTGAACTAACTTTCGATCGTACTCCTCATAAATCATGCAAGTCTTAATGGCGATCGCAGGTGTAGAAGGGATTCGATTGTTAGCCTGTAGGGGCAGGTTTATGAGATCGATCCAAACCTGAAATCAACCTAATTCAAACCTGCCCAACCCCACCAGCAACCTAAATATTTCTACACCAATTCGGTTAGGAATCCGACCTGTAAATTGCTAGTGGGTGAGGGCGGGTTTGTACGATAGTTATCGTTACAATCGCGATTAATGGCATAAACCCGCCCCTACAGATCTGTCTATTTTACCTGATGGTTTCGATCTTAAAAATCAGAACAACGGCGAATTGTGGAAAAGATCGATCGATTGATGGGGATGTGCGATCGAGTTGGAGGAATCGATCGAATCTGGTAAAGGCAAACAGACAGCCCTATTAAACGCATTGATGTCACAGGTTTAGATTCATTCGATCGTTAACCTGTAGGGGCAGGTTTATGAGATCGATCCAAACGTGCAATTAACCTAATTCAAACCTGCCCAACCCCACCAGCAACCTGAATATTTCTGCACCGATTCGGTTAGAAATCCGATCTGGAAGTTGATAGTGGGTGAGGGCGCAATACTTCTCGGTTAAGCTCTAAGCAGTGCTAGCAATAGAGAAACTAAGGTGTGGGTGCTGAGTTCCCGTACCAGGATGAAAAGGTTTTTTCGCTGGAAATTTTGAACGGGTCTTTTTAACAACGCGCGGGTTACTT
>JANYIT010000081.1 GCA_025358725.1 Chamaesiphon sp. GL140_3_metabinner_129_sub | reverse complement strand
CTCTCGATCGAACAACAATTGATTCACCCGATCGATCCAGAACGATAATTCGGGAGTGAGTTCGACTGACCGCCCCACAATCTCGATGAACTGGGCACCTGTCGGGGAGAAATCGATGATGATTTCCTCTACCTCTCCCGTCTCCCTATTTCTGACTAGCTTTGAATGTTTGCGCTGTTTCGCACTCGACCCGTCCAGCGTCCAGACCCGAACATCATCGGGCATTCCCAGCCGTTCATAGTTGCCAGCCAAATCGATAATGATGGCTCTATCCTTTCCCTCACAAGGTCTAAGAGCGCGTCCGACCATCTGTAAGAACCTACTGAGAGATTGCGTAGGTCTGGCTAGTATCACCCCATCGAGTGATGGAATATCCAGACCCTCATCGAATAGAGCGCAATTAGTTGGGACTTGAATCTGTTTGTCCCTGAAGTGGGTCATCACATTCGATCGTTCCCCGCTGGGGGTGTTCCCATCCAGATGGTGGGCGATAATTCCAGCGGCTTTAAAATGTTCGGCGATGGCGATCGAGTGTTCCACATTGATGCAGAATATCACCGCCTGTTTGCCCTCTAGGTAATCTCTATAGGACTTCACTATATCACCCGTCAAACCAGCTACGGGGTTTGCTTTTGCGACTTCCTCGGCTTTAAAATCACCCTGGCGTTTCCCTACACCTTCAACTGACATCGATCGTTCTGTGGCGAAATATTGGTAAGGGGATAGGCTACCCGTTTCGATTAGTTGGGAGACGGTCACACCACAGATTAGCTCATCGAATATCCCTCGAAAGCCCTTCCCGTCAAGCCGAATTGGGGTAGCTGTTACGCCCAATATCCGAGCAGTTGGGAATCGATTGAGAATAGTTCTGTAGCTGGTTGAGGTACTGTGGTGAGCTTCATCGACGATGATTAGGTCGAACTTTGGGCAGTGATTTAGGCGACGGGTGAGGGATTGAACTGATGCAACTTGAATGTCTCGGTCGTAGTTGGTAGGGTATCCAGCTTTGATGATGCCCACAGGCTCATCGGTGATGATTTCAATCTTATCTGCGGCTTGTTTAATTAACTCTTCTCTGTGAGCCAATATCAGGCATTTTAAGCCCAACTTTAGGGCATTGTGAACGATGGTGGAGAATACGATCGTCTTCCCACCCCCCGTGGGGAGCTGACAGAGGATCGATCGACTGCCAGAGAACCAAGCTTTATCGATGCGATCGAGCAAGTCGGACTGGTAGGGTCGGAGTTGGTAATTCATTTAGATATCTCCGCTAGTTGAATATCTACGAACTCAATCCAACTAGTGACCCGCCCATCAGGTTTGAGACAGGCATAAGAATCAGAATCTTTCTTTGATATCTCCCAGACTTCCAACACCCCCGCATATTGTTTCTTCAGGTTGAAGTCTGAGCCGATGTATTCCACTCGATCGCCCAACTTGAGAGCCTTGGGGCGCGGTGGGATGACCTTTACAATCTTGCCCAAGTGGATTGTACGAGTCCCCTTGGGAGTTTCCACCGTCAAGGTATCGCCATCGATCGACAGCACCCGTGCGCCGATACCAGCCGCCCCGTAAACAATAGATCCGATTAGCAATTTAGAATTCTTCATCAGTTGCCTCCGGTATCTCGATCGAGTTAATAGTTTTGTTTAGCTGGCTAGAAAATAGTGAGTTTTTATCCGCCTTATCCGCCACATCCGCCACTGGTGAATTAAAAGCCTTGCTATCCATAGGTTCTGGGAGTGGCGGATTAGTGGCGGATAAATGGTTTGTGGCGGATAAGTATCCACCACTGTCGATCGATTCTTCGGTGCTTTCAGGTTTGTGGCGGATACTTTCATGTGAGTGGCGGGTTAGTGGCGGATGGTTTTCCGTGTATCCGCCACCGCCAAAACCGTCTTCAGGCATAGGTTTTGGTGAATTAGTGGCGGGTGTGGCGGATGTGGCGGATACTTTTAGAACTTTCTCTATGACAATAGAGCGAGTCTCTTTGTTATTTGAGCGAATTCCTTCTTTCACTTCTAGCCCTAAAGCTTTCAAATCTGGAGTTAATCGCTTTAGTTGGCGACTGAGCATATTAGAAGCTTTCGGGAAGTATCGCGATCGATATGTGGCTTCATCAGTATGGTTCTCAAGGTCTTTGAGCAATTGCGATATGGTGCCTTTCCAAATTAATGGGGTAGCTTCCATCAACCGCACGATCGCTTCACCAACAGGCGATGACTCGATTACTATCTGTCTGGACTGTTCGCGGCTCTCGTTGAAGGTTTCCATAAACTCACCCGTTTCTAGTCCTAATGCTTTCTCACTGGCGATCGCAAACTTGGCATAGTCAGCCATGCGAGGTAGTGTGTCAGGTTTAGTGTGCGGGAGTTGCGCTAATGTTTGGCTCAGAGCTGTTAACAGTGCCCCTAGAATACGTGGTCTGGCTGCTTCAACCTTTGCATTAAGTTCCCCTTGTGGCAGTCGCTTATCGGCTGGAATTTCCGGCAATTGAGCCATCAACACCCGATCGGCTAGATCGTCACGAGTTACCAGGGCATCGATCGCGGTGATGATTTGAGGTCGGGTTAACTCGAACGTGGTTTCTTCGTCGGTGGTGTGTAGAGTGCGAGTGCTGAAACCGAAACCCGTCGCAATTCGGCATAAGTCGTCTGACTGGTCAGGGCTAATGTGACTCACGTTGTCATAGACCATCAAGTGACGGCGGGTAGCTGCTACGGCTAATTTATGGGTGTCCCCTTGGAGCTTGATTAAAGCCGCTTTGCCAGGGTCAATTAACCCTTTGATGATTTCTGCTGCTGCTGTCTTTCCGCTCCCTCGATGGGCGGATAGAACCAGCACGGGGTATGTTTTATCAGGACAGAAACAGAACAGTAGGAATGTGATAATTAGCGTCCACGATGAGCCGTCTACATTGAGCAAATCCTTCAGTTCGTCGAGATCTCCTCCATTAACCGGAATGGGTAACGGTAGTAGGGAATCTGGTCGCCAAAACCGCACGGGTGGTTCTATGATTAACCGCCAACCCACTGTATCGATCTCGATCGCATTCCAGTTATCAGTACCCAAGTCAAGATATATCTTGCCCTGATGCTCTGCTGTCCTTAAATGCACCTCGCGAGTTTCACCTCGGAATATAGCGATTGCTTCCAATGTAGAGAGGGTATCCTGTAGCGTCTGCGACCCGATTCCTTTCTCAGTACTGTCGAGATATTCACCCGATAGCCATAGCCTGAAAGCTTTGGAACGAACAGCGTAAGTGTGGCGGTTGCCCTCGATTGTCACGTCAGCATAGGCTACCTTATCGGCGGTGTGGAAGTAGGTAGCAGTCTTAGCAATTTCCAACAGTCGATCGCCGCCTGTCTTTCGATCTTCTTTTTCGGGTTGTTCTGCTTTGGATTTGTCCGGTTTGGCTTTGGGTGCGATCGCTTTCTGATATTCACCAGGGCTAATCACCCGATCTAAAATCTGTTCTTTGGTGTAGCTGTGGTCTGTAATGTCATCACCGATATCCATTCCGCCATCAGGTTTAGACCATAACCCCGAACTACCAGAGAGATAGTAGCTCTTGACGCGATCTCCTAAGAATTCCCCAATCTCGTCCATGTGCTTCACGCCAATAGCATCGCGATCGGGTGCGAGTACAAATTGACCACCTCCTAAATCTGTCTTGTAGTCACCATATGCACTGAACTTACCAGCACCCCCAATGGTAGTAGTAGCTGGAATACCTACTTCCCATAAGCGATCGGCTATCAATTCGCCTTCGACGACAAAGACTAGTTCCCCGCGCTCGATCGCCTGACGGACTTCAGCTTGACGATAGATCGGAATTAGTTTTTTGACTTCATTGGGATTACCTTTCAGCCATTTCCCGCCGTCCCAATGCCATTGGGAAAACTTCTTTTTTGTGTCATCGCCAGGATCGATCCGTACCACCTTAACGAATGGGTTTCCGTTTCGATCGGGATAGAAATAATCTTTCTGAGATTTGGGTCGGATGAGCTTAACGAATTTCTCTGGTTTCCAGTCTGGTTTACCCTCTAGCGTGTCAATCGCGTTGCGGATATCGTTCGGTTCACAGCCACCACTAAAGCAGTTATAGGCTCCTGTAAGAGGATTAATATCTAAATCATTCTTCTGGCAGACTGGACAGTGGTATTTTGTCTTAGATCCTTTCGATCGAGTTAAGACAGTAAGATGTTCGCGAATGTCGTACTCAGTTTCAGCCATTTGCATAACCCTCCTGGTGGGGTATTGAATAGTTTGCCAGGGGTGGTTATACTTACTGGTGTGGATCAGTAAATATTTGATTGGATCGAAGTCCCACCCCTGGCAACTTCAATCCTTTTCAGTCGGAAACCCGACCCTACGAAACCCTCCAGAATTGAGATCTGGGGGGTTTCGTCATTCAGGGCGGGGATAGTCCCGCACTTGGCAAGGGGAATGAATTAGACATAGACTTGAGATCTGTTTTTTTGTTTTGTCGCTTCAGCGATGAGGCGATTTTTAGTATCTAGGCTGCGGTGGGTAGAGTAGACATATATTCCTCGACTAAAGCTCGATGAGTGGGGCAGTCGCCATTGATGAGATAGTCCTGAAGGAGTGTCCAATTCCAC
>JANYIT010000072.1 GCA_025358725.1 Chamaesiphon sp. GL140_3_metabinner_129_sub | reverse complement strand
CGACTGGACGCACTGGACATTAAACCCTTCAAGTCAGGAAATCGAGCTTATATCACAGCAGATCAGTTGCAACTGCTAGATCGCATCCACGAACATCTAATTCAGGGCGGAACGATGGCTGATTTTCAGTCATCGCAGAGATCGACAAGTCAACTGGACACACTGGACTCGTCCAGTGGACTACTGGACAATAACTTAGAAGTGTTGGTGAAGCTGATTGCTGGGGCGGCATCCCAGACGATCGCGAGTACGATACCGACCCGCAGCCCGCTCTGGTACATGAGCGAGTTAGAAGAAGCTCAGACTCAAGGATGGTTATTAACTACGTCGGAAATCCAACAGTTAATCGGTGTTAAACCCACAGCCCCAAAAGGAACATCAACTTACCAGCGGGGAAGCTTTAGCTTTGTCAAAGCAGGAAAAATTGGTACTCAGACGGCTTGGAAAGTCACCAAGAATCAGCTCTCAGAAGTCGTCTAATTGAGGTTCCCAGTCATAAATCAGCATGAGCAAAAGTAAAAAAAAGTCAGAAACTATCGATCACGACCAACTGTTCAAGCAACTATTGACGACCTTCTTTCTGGAGTTTCTAGAACTGTTCGTGCCCGAATTCTTTGCAGCCATCGATCCATCTAGCCTGGAAATTCTGCCGCTAGAATACTTCACCGACATCGATGCTGGAGAGCGCAAAGCGATGGATGTAATCGTCAGAATCAACCTGCTGGGTCGTCCCAACGCTCCAGCTAGCAGTCGGGTATCGGTAGTGGTCAACTGCGAACACCAATCGACCAGTCGGGCTAATTTCCATCGGCGGATGTTCTTTTATTTCGCCCAACTGCATCGCAAATACCTCCAACCCGTTTATCCGATTGCGTTATTCTCCTTCGACGAGCCATTTCGACCCGAACGAGATTCTTATCAAGTTCGAGTTCCTGGCTTCGAGGTGATGGACTTTAATTTCTTGAGCATCCAACTCAATCGCCTGGACTGGAAAGATTTCTTAACTCACTCCAATCCAGTCGCAGCAGCGTTAATGGCGAAGATGGAGATCGACCCAGCCGACCGCCCGCGAGTCAAAGTCGAGTGTTTGCGGATGATTGCCAACCTTAAATTAGATAAGGCGCGAACCTTTTTGATATCGGGATTTATCGATAATTACTTGCGGTTGAATCCAGTCGAAGAGCGACAGTTCCAAGTTGAAGTTGATAAAATTAAATTACCTCAAGAGCGGGAGAACGTGATGGAAATTACTACTAGTTGGATGGAACAAGGAGAACGAACGTTAGTGATCAAACAACTAACTCGCAAACTTGGCAACCTATCGCCCGAACTCCTAGCGCGGGTAAATAGCTTGAATATCGACCGATTGGAAGCCTTGGCAGAAGACTTGTTAGATTTTAAGCAGGTGGGGGATTTAGAGCGATGGATGGGGGGTTAACTTCGTGATAGACAGATTTTACTAAGTGAGAATTTTCGGGGGGTTCTAGGGGGGTCAGCAACGATAAAGAAGCAACAGCCCCTAATACCTGTTCTGATTTGACTTCTAAATACTTGTAGAGTTCGTCGAGGGTACGGTGTCCAGAGATCTCTTGAATTACCCGTAAGGGAATCCCCGCATTGCTCATTTGGGTGAGGGCAGTACGGCGGAAGCTGTGGGTGCTAACACCTTCTAGCCCGACCCGTTTACAAGCTTCGCGCAACAGCCACATCGCCGAATCGCGGTGGAGGTGGGTAGCGGCGCGGCTGTTGATTTCGTTGCCAGGGAACAGGTAGATGGAGTTCTTTCTAGGGGTGTAGGCGGCGAGTTTGGATCTAAGGTCGGCGATGGCGGGAATGGTGCGGGTGGCGAGTTTGCCCTTGGTGTTGCCCTTGCGGATGATAATTTCGGGGCGGACGTTCCCTTTTCCGTCGATGACATCGCGTTGGTGGAGGGTGACGGCTTCAGAAATCCGACAGGCGGTGTAGAGACAGATAGCGAAGAGGGCGCGATCTCGCGGGGGATCGACCGTGAAGCCCTCATTAAAGAGTAATTGAATCTCGGCGACGGTGAGGATTTTGGCTTGCCCGTGGCGATCGATCTTCATGGCTTCCCCCCAGCTTGATTATCTTCATTCAACCGCGATTCGGGGGTGAAGGTCAAGCTGGGTGCATAAAAATTCAGGTCGATCCTGAATTTCTAGGATTTGATAATGCCATTTTAGTGGGCAAAGGTAAGCTGTTCGACATCTAAACTGCGCTATTTGTGTTTGAAGCTCCTTAGTTCAAGAAATTTAGATGTCGAACAGCTTAAACTTAATAAAAAGTTATATGTAATCCGATAAAAGATTAGTTTATTTAGATATTATTTAGACATGAAATAATATCTAAATTTATTTATGAATCTAACACATGTGCTTTTGACAAAACCTTACTAAACCTTATTGGAATTTTCATAAACATATCGAACTAAGTAGCAGGAGCAGTCATCATGCCTCAAAAACTAGCGATTGCAATAAGTGGAGCCGTATCCTTAGGAAGCTATGAATCAGGGGTTATGTACGAAATTATCGAAGCAATTGCTCAGCATAACCAGCATCAAGATACAACAGCCGACGAAAAAGTTGAGATAGATGTGATTACTGGAGCTTCTGCTGGAGCAATGACCGCTTGTATCCTGGCTCAAAAACTCCTGTTTGCTGCTGATGAACTCCGCGATTCTAAGACTAATCCTCTATTTCGTGCCTGGGTTGAAGACGTTGATATTAAGGGCTTGCTGGAGCAAAGGAAAAATGACGATCCCCAACAATCTATTTTCTCTTCAACATTGATTGCTGAAATTGGCGAACGCTACTTGCTTCAAAGGTATCAAAGCAGCAATTCTCCGAGAGTTCAAAAACAACATCCAGCATCATCATCAAAGATTCACCTTGGTATAGCAATGTCAAATCTAAATGGTTTTGACTATGAAATTCCATTGACTAACTTATCAGCTTCCAAAAACCCTGAAGATCTAAATCGTAATTTCTTTTACACCGAACACAAAGACCGCTCAGTTTATATTTTAGACACTGAAAGCGATCGAGAGGAAACATGGAGAGAAATTGAACTGAGAGGACGGTCATCAGGGGCTTTCCCCTTTGCATTTAGAGTGGTGCCTGTGGAACGTAAAAAAACAGAAGAAGTATTTCGTAGCTCTGAATTTACAAAGGGAAAAGACGATACAAAAACTTTTGCCTACACAGATGGGGGGGTGTTCGAGAACGAACCGCTCGGCATGGCAAAACGGTTAGTAAATGAAGTAGATAAAAGCCCTCGTGATTATGAAAATCGGTTTTTTCTCTTTGTTGCTCCTGGCTCTAAGAACTCAACTATAAATGATAAATTTAAGGCTGAGGAGGGAACTTATTTAGAGATAGGTAAAGCTCTTGCAGGTGCAATTTTCACACAGGCTCGTTTCCAAGACTGGATTATCACTAGTGAAATCAACGAAGCTGTCCAACGCTTCGATAATCAAGCAATTGCATTAAAGAACTTGCTTCAGCATCATCCCGATAAAGAGACTGCTTTTGATACAGTTGCAGACTCCTTATTGGATGCTCTTTATGAATCAGCTAAACCTGAAGATGAATCACAAGATATGGCTAAGAATCGTTTAAGAGAACAATTCAAGGAAGAATTTGAGGATCTAATCAAAGTCCAGGGTGAAAAAATTGCTGAAACCTGGCTCAAAACTGTTTTAACTCTTGAAAAAGCTGCTAATCTTGGTTCTAAAGACCTCATGCGGGTCTATGCTATTACTTCCAATAACGTAGAGCTTGGTGGAGAGAAATTATCAGCTTTCGGTGGTTTCTTCGGACGAGACATTCGAGAGCATGATTATAATCTAGGTCGGCAGAAAGCAACCTCTTTTCTAAAGAGTCTTCAAGATCTAAATTCAAATGGTCGAGTAAAGAATCAGATTTTTATAAAACATTTTACGGTAGAGCAAAGAATTGGACATGTAGATCCTAAATTAGGAGAGCTAGAGTTAAAAGATTTACCTGTAGAGCTTCGTGAGGAGGTAAGAGAGCGACTTTTGGATCGGATGCAGCTAATTGTTGACTCTCTTGAAATTCAATGGTCACTTGGAAAATTTTTGTTGAAAATTGGAGGAGGGCTATTTTTTCGTAAACAACTCAATAAATTCTTAAAAATTAAGTCTTTTTAAGTATTCGGGGTCGAGCCGAGATACGTGTAAAATAGTGCCACTTCGCTTGAAATGCTTATCCTGTATGACGTTCATTTTCACCATTTTGAGGACAAGTTGATATCTACTAACTAGGATTAGCAGATACGATCCAACGAGAAATGGGACTTTTATGTCTGCTAACGCTCCTCAAAACCCTTGAAATCAATGTCTGATAATGTAAGTGGCACTATTTTGTAGCTATCTCGGCTCGACCCCAAGTAGAGGCGATCTCAAGAACCAAGAACGTCTCTAATTTCGATCGATAATTATATTTCCACCATGCTATTGATTAGGAGGAATAATGGGGGATATTATTAAGGCACTTAAAGATACACCAATACCTACTATTTTAGTTTTGGCAGGGTTGTTTTTTATTCTCCTAACATTTGTTACAAAACTTGGAGGGATGATTGAAGTACAACCTAATCAAAAACGCTGGACTTTTTTTGTTGGCTTGTTACTTTTAACAACTGGGTTAGTGCTGAATTTTTCAACTGATTTTCCTCAACGTGCTCCACCAGATGTTTCCAAACTTACAAGACCTCTTATAGTTCCACTCTCTAATGGAACTTCAATAACTCTTGAGAAATTACAGGGATATCTTCAAAGTAAAGATTTTGAAAATGCAAATAAAGAAACAGAAGTCTTGTTGTTTCAAATTTCAAATTTCCCTGGGACAAAAAAACGATTCGATAGAGGAGATAGTCAACAACTTGATTGTCAAGGGTTAAAGCCTATTGACATGCTATGGAAAAAATCCAGTAAAAATAGATTTGGATTGAGTATCCAAAAGGATATCTTATTGGATGTGCAAACTTGGGATAAATTCGCTGAAAAGGTTGGTTGGAAACATAATGGAAAGTTGTTAGAAGATCGCTCACAATTAATTTATGACCTTAGTGCTCCCATAGGTCATCTTCCAGGAGTTATGTTTTGGATTTCCGATGATTCTAATTTTTATGGTGGTATCTCATGTACTTTCTAAACTCATTTTAGTGTACAAAAGATGTCAATGCATGACACTTGGAGTGTGCTGATGATGGCTAGGGCTTAGTTTAACTAACCCCCATCTGGCAAAGGTTTTCACACTAAAAATTAGCCTCAAATTAAGAGTATTGAGTTCACTCAATACTCTGTAAGGAAAGTATACTAATTGTATTTTCAGAACCCTGAATGCCCACAATTTTAGTCTGGTCAAGCCACTACCTCTCTGTAGAGCTTCGTTATAGTGAACGCATCCAGTTGGTGAGCGATCCTGCGCTGTTGCTCCCTCCAATTGCAGATCGAACAGAATATGGGATGTTCTGTGTAGTTGAAGCGCGAACCGCCTCTCTGATAGATGTGATTCGTCGTCCGCTCGGCGGCATTTTTGGCGAATAGCCGTTGACACGAAAAATGCAATAGATATGGTGATCGTTGCTTGGATTTCCCCCTGTTCGTGTGATGTGAACTTCGCCATCAGTCGCCGTGATATTAAATTCAAACGTTATTTCTTTCTTAGCTTCATTGGGATCGTAGATGTAAAGTGTGACATCTTGACCACTCTTCTTATAAGCGTATGCCAGTACCTGATGGTTGATTCCAATATCTAAATTGTCTGTCTGAATCAATCCAAGAGGTGAGAGTTTACCCGCATCAATATCCTGCTGAATCTGCGGCCATGCTTCTCGATATGTAATCCACGATCGTCCTCTGGTTAAACCTACAGCCTGGATCACTCCTTCATCCCCATTCGGGTAATGAGGCGATGAGTAGCCGAGAAAGCGATGACCTTCGCCATCTACATCGAAGCTGTCCCACAAACGATCTCGAATAAATTCAAACAAAACATCGTTGCGAGAGTTAGGAGAAGTTGTCTGTTCTGGCGGCAGCAGGTGGAAAGCATAATAATCCATCACGGCGTAGACCATACCGCCGCATAGCCCCCCAATAGCGTGTGTGATCGGTGCCCAATTTTCGTCCACCACTCTGCCGATGCCCAGTTCCCCCAAAGGTCCAGGTAACGAATCAAACAGCTTGTTCCACAAAAAACCGAGTGAGATGACGGGCAGATCAGCATCCCAGTGATTGATAAAAGCGAACCCTCTTCCGTTTGCGTGAAAGTTTGGGACACTGCGACGGGCAGTACGGCGCAAGCGAATCTCAAGTTCGGCTTCGTGTCCTTGTCCACCCCAATGGGAAACCTCCCACCCTGGCGGTGCCCAGATATGGAAGGTGTTGCCATATTGAGACTCTATCAATGGGCTATCCCAGTGAATATAGAGTTCGCCACCGCTATTGGGAGCAACGACGTTATAGCGGACTCTACCTTCTGTGCCAGTAATCGGCTGGTTGATTGGAACTATGTTTCCTTCTCCTTGAAAGCCCTTTCGTTCTCCTGGTTGAATTACTGACGGTGGGTTCCAATCGGGGGTATAGTCGCCATGCACGATTTCGTCACTGGCGAAGGTCAGAGTAGCATCCGATTCATTACGGATGAACACTTTCATTCTGATACGGCTCATAGTTTCTTCCTCCAGTATGTTATTGCAATGCGATCAAAATTGGAATCAGTCCTTGACCTTCTTCAAGCGGTTGCAGAGCCTTTCCAATCACTGCGCCGAAAGCCTTCATCGGATCGTCTGTCCTCATCGCATGACCAGATGTTGGTGAAGTAGTTAAAAGATCGCCAACTTCGATCGCCCCGTAACTGGCATCCA
This sequence comes from Chamaesiphon sp. GL140_3_metabinner_129_sub, assembly GCA_025358725.1. Taxonomy (GTDB): domain Bacteria; phylum Cyanobacteriota; class Cyanobacteriia; order Cyanobacteriales; family Chamaesiphonaceae; genus Chamaesiphon. The sequence goes on along the minus strand of JANYIT010000072.1, from coordinate 2,050 downwards.
CCTTGCAATAAACTTTACCCATCAAAGCAATCGGCATCCGATTTTTAGAGGATTCTTGCTTGTCCAATACAATTCCAGCCTTGTAATTACCTGCCCCAGAGATCACACCTGCAACTCGCTTGTCATAGGGTCGATCGCTCTGTTTCAAAGCTCCTTCACAATCGATTACCATCACCGTTCCAGGTTCAACTTTTTCTAAACCAATAATGTCGAAATCCTCTGCACAGTCAGCATTTTTTAAGCGGATATCACCTGTAACCTCAACATCGCCTTCAAAAAGTCCTGCAAGTCCCCCGCCTTTGCCATAAACCCCAACACCTGTTTGACTACTCCCCCAGACACCAGCACCACTAGTGCTGTTACCTTCGACAGCAGTTGCTATCTTGGATACACCGACTACCCCTCGCCCATTTTCCAACGCTTCTCCATAGATAGCTATTCCACTCGTCGTAGTTCCCGCAACAGCAGTTGATACCTTGGATACACCGACTACCCCTCGCCCATTTTCCGACGCTTCTCCATAGATAGCTATTCCACTCGTCGTAGTTCCCTCAACAGCAGTATGTCGAGTACTAACCCCGACTACTCCGCGACCGTTATCACCACCTTGTCCAAACACGCCATCGCCTTGAGCGGTGTTTTCACCGAATACACCAGGAATTGCTTGCTCAGAGGATTGTCCAGTGACTGTAGGCATTGTAAGTATCTCCTTTTGTTTTGCGGTCTAACTATTTATTAGACTGACGGTTTCTGTGTAACACGATTATATGGTGTACTTAGATGAAAATTTGTCTATCTAATCCCGAAAAAAGGGGTAATTAGATGTACATTTGTCCGCATAACACAGCTAAATTGGGCGATCTGAACAGAATGTAGTCATTATAGTTACGTTAAAGATAAATTCATCAATCGAAAGTAGTATTAGAAACAAATATTAATATATGGAGCAGGGTGAACGCACTTAATTTTTAAGTTATTAAAAACATTCAGAAACAAAGAATGAATTCAATGTATGAAAATTGTGGAAGCCGTGCATTTACCTTCCCCCGCTATGACAGCAAGATTACCCCAAATCTGGGAGATGCTGCATTCAACGATCCACGTAACTACCCAGGTAATTATGGGCGGACATTTATCCATGAACTGAGATCTAGAGGCTAAAACCCACACCTCCGCCCTTGTTCAGTTGAAAATAGCTAGTGCTATTTTGAGAATTGGCGGGGTGTAGAGTTTTAGCCTTTATTCTTACGGCTTTTTTTATTATTCTCCTTGATCGAAAGCTCTTTCGCCGCATCCTCCTGGGGCTTCTTAAACGTATCGAGATCTGATATCGCAACCGATCTATATTCCCCGATTCCTTATTAGTAAAGTTACTGCCAATTAACAACCCAATCATCAAAGGTGAGACAATTACAGCCACTAACATCAACGGTGGTAAATTAACCGCATTCCGCCACGGCTTACTCATCCTCAGTTGACGTTCTGCTTCTAGCTGCTGCCCCAATTTCTCAGTCTTAGAAAGTAACTGTTGGTGCCGAGTATAATTTTCCTCTACTAACTTTTGATAGTTATCTCGTGAAAACTCCAACACCTTAGAACTTTCATCTCGATATTTTTTTAAAGTAGCCAACGTCTCTGTCATTTTGACCGAGACTGTATCGAGTTGCTTTTGGATTCTACCTTCTGTATCATTGACAGCGTCGATCCGTTCCTGTGCTTGCTTCGCTGCTAATTGAAACATCGTCCGCAGCTCAGTAATCATCTTACTAATTTCGGCACTAGATTTTTTCCCACTAGCTTCAATCGCTTTAGGTAAATCTACCAACGCCACATCCAGATTTGCCAGCGCAGCCATCAATAGAAAAGTTGGATCGTTAGCATCTACTTTCGCATTGCGAACATACTCTAGTTGTAGCGACCTGCAATCATAAATCATCAGGACTGCAATCATCGCGATTTTGAGACCACATTAACTGCAACTATCCGGTCGCTTGAGACCGAATTAAGTGCAACTGAGACCGAATTATTTGCAACCAGCCCGCAATCATAA
>JANYIT010000068.1 GCA_025358725.1 Chamaesiphon sp. GL140_3_metabinner_129_sub | reverse complement strand
CCTTCTCCTGAGTATCCGTGTCTGACGACATCGCTACTTTGACAAGCTGGGCACAGAACAGGTTCTAATACCATTTTTCTTTCTCTCTGCTATATCTTGCTTCTCTGATACTTCTTTCCACAGATTCAGAACATTACCAGTCGATTGTTACCACTCGATCGCATTCTTGGAGTATTATCTATAGACCCCTCGCAGCTATTTTATTTGAATAAGTTAAAGATTCGGTAGCATTGTGACCCAATTGGGTGGTTAAATAAAAATTATCGATCGTTATAGACGGTTAACTATAGTCAAAAGATTATGAAAGCAGTTGGTGGAAAAGACCGCAAGCGACTACTATTAATCGATGATGACCCCAATCTCATCTTATTAGTTAAAGATTATTTGGAGTTCAGGGGTTATGAGGTGCTCACAGCCGATAATGGTAAAGAAGCTCTACACCTGCTTTCCCAACACCTTCCTGATATGATCATCTGTGACATCATGATGCCAGAGATGGATGGATATGCGTTGATTGAAAATGTTCGTCAGGATCCACGCACAAGTTGGATTCCAGTGTTATTTCTTTCAGCTAGAGGGCAGAGCCAAGATCGGATTAAGGGACTTAACTTGGGTGCTGATGTCTATATGGTAAAACCATTTGAGCCAGAAGAACTCGTCGCACAAGTCGAATCTTCGCTCAAGCAAACAAATCGGATCTTGTTACATACAGATGGCTTCGGCGATGATAATTCATCGATTCAAGTCCCTGCTAGCGTAGAACTCACGCCAACAGAATTAAAAGTAGTCCAACTTGTGGCGAGAGGACTCGCAAATAGAGAAATCGCCATCCAGATGAATGTCAGTCAACGCACGATCGAGAGTCACGTATCGAATATGCTAGGTAAAACTGGACTGAGTAATCGCACAGAATTGGCTCGATGGGCGATTGAGACGAGAATGGCTTAATTTAGTTGAAAGTTGAAAGTGAAGAAGGATAGATAGAAGTAGATCGGGTATTTCCCGCAATCTAGGTTTCAGATAGTTAACCCAAGTTGCTACCTATAACTCCAGCGGTTTTAACCGCTACGCGGACTGAGAAATTTAGTCCGCGCAGGCGGACTTTGCAAGATTAGCCGCGACTTTAGTCGCAGGCTTCTATCGGTAGCAACTTAGGTGAGTTATTAACTTTCAACTTTCCACTTTCAACTCTCAATTATCCCCGATACACTTGTTCGACAACTTTAGCTAATCGTTCCATTGCTGTGGTGATATCTGCATCGCTGGCTGTGAGACTGATCCGAATACATTGTTGCTTGTGTGCCCAGTCTTCACGCAATCCAGGGAAGAAAGAATTACCTGGTACCACGATAATCCCAACTTGTTTGAGTTCTTGATACAATTCCCAATCAGTCATCGGTAAATCTTGAAACCACATCCAGCCAAAAATTGCCCCCTCGCCACGGTGGAGATACCAAGGTAAATCTTGAGGCATGAATTTGGTTAATCCGGCTTCCAATACAGCAAACTTTTGCTGATAATAAGGACGAATCACAGTAGTTGCTAAATCTGCTAACCTACCGCTGGCAATTGCTTTTGCGGCAATCGCTTGTCCGTAACGGGACGAGTGAATACACATATTTGTCTGGAATGATTCCAGTACGCTGACGAATTTTTCACTACCTAGAGCGATACCAATTCTTTCCCCTGGTAATCCAGCTTTAGAAAGACTCATACAGTGGACGATATTATCTCCAAAAATCGGAGTCATCTCGGTGAAATTCAAACCAGGAAATGGTGGTGCGTAAGCTGAATCAATCAGCACTGGCGCGTCATAATTAGCCGCAAGATCGGCGATTTTTTGGACTTCCTCATCTGTCAGGACATTCCCCGTCGGATTGCAAGGGCGAGAAAATAGAACGCACCCAGTATCTTCCCCAATCTGTAACTGCCTAAAATCAGGGCGATATTTGAAACTATGATTCGCTGCGTCGATATCTAAAGTAGGCTTGTAAGCAACTACCGATTCTGGAGCGATCGCCATCCCACCATAACCCGTATAATCAGGACTCAAAGGTAAAACCACCTGCTTTGTCTGTCCCCCCGCTGTTTTCCCGCCAAAGGCATTTATTGCATAGAAATATAAACTTTGACTACCAGGGGTGATCAAAACATTCTGAGCAGTCAAATTGAGGCTATAGCGATGATTAAAATCAGTGACGATTGCATCGATTAATGGTTGATAACCTTGACTCGAACCATACCGACAGACAACCTCACCATAATCGGGACTGTCTAACAATTCGTGGGTGTAGTCTCGCCACATCTGCTCGATTTCTGGCAAGATCACGGGATTACCCGCGCTGAGATTGATAAACTCTTGCCCTTTGCTGGCGGAAAGAGTTGCTTGAATGTCTTTCATAATGGCGCGAACCCCTGTCAGATTAGACATTTGGGTACCGATTTGAGATAGTGCGAGGTTCATAGTCATTACGTAGTGGACAGTCGAGCAGATGTTTACAGCTATTATAAACAATCATCCGATCGAGTTGTCTATAATTATTGGGCGGTGAATGGACAAATGGTGAATAGCTTTCGTAGGGTATGTTAGGCGTAGCCGTAACGCACCCTACATCTTGATGTATTGGTGCAAGATGCTCGTTTCGTTAAATTTAGGAGATAAATATAAAGTGAGTAGAGTTGGGATTGGGATTCGGACGGCTAGCAAAAAGAAAGAACGTGTAGCGGGACAAATTCACGTTTATGATGGGGCGGGAAAAGGTAAATCCCAAGCAGCATTAGGGGTAGTATTAAGATCGATCGGGTTGGGAATTGAATCGGGTGCGGATACGCGGATTTTATTACTACAATTCTTAAAAGGGGCCGATCGAGATTATGATGAGGATGCTGCGATCGCCGCGTTGAGAACAAGTTTCCCTCATTTGATCGATCGAGTGCGGACTGGACGATCTGAGTATTTTGGCAAGGATGAAGTTACGGAATTCGATCGAGCCGAAGCCCATCGTGCTTGGACTGTAGCCAAAGGAGCGATTTATTCAGACTTATACTCTGTCATCGTGCTAGACGAATTAAACCCCGCCTTAGATCTAGGATTACTTCCTGTGATGGAAGTCGTCGAAATGCTCAAATCCAAACCCAATCACCTCGAAGTGATTGTCACCGGAAGAGATGCACCCCCAGCTTTGATCGAAATCGCCGACTTGCACTCGGAAATGCGCCCCCATCACCATCCCGAAGCCGCTGCCCAAGGAATCGAAGGGATTGAAATCTATACAGGCGCAGGCAAAGGTAAGTCTACAAGTGCCTTGGGCAAAGCATTACAAGCCATCGGCAAAGGAATTAGTCAAGACGAATCCCATCGCGTCTTAATCGTCCAATGGCTCAAAGGTGGTACCGGATATACCGAAGATGCCGCAATTAATGCCCTGAAAAAAAGTTATCCTCAACTAGTAGATCACCATCGCTGTGGCAGTGACGCAATTGTCTGGCGAGGTAAGCAACAAGATATCGACTACATCGAGGCTCAGAGGGGCTGGGAGATAGCCAGTAGTGCGATCGCCTCTGGATTGTACAAAACGATCGTTCTCGATGAGTTAAATCCCACTGTAGACCTAGATCTACTCGATCAAGATCCGATCGTTCGGTGTTTGACAAATAAGCCCCAAGATACTCAGGTAATTATTACTGGACGTTGCTTTAACACACCTGCTTATTTTAATATTGCCAGCGTCCACTCAGAGATGATCTGTCATAAACATTATGCAGATAATGGCGTAGATTTACGGAGAGGTGTCGATTTCTAGATCTGTAAGTAATTCGTTAGCGGAGCCTCTCCCCTGGAGATTTTTTGTCAGATCATTGACGACAGAATGAGGATTACAGCAGTTTTATTTTTAAAAACTAGGATTCGATCTCAATATGGTAGTCAGCGACTGAAGTCGCCGCTAGTGATACAAAGTCCGCGTAGGCGGACTAAGATGAGACAAAATATTGGATTAGAATCAGATCTCAACCTTCAGGATGAGAATTGCGATCGGCCAACAGATCGATCGCTTGAGGTAGAATAAAGTGCTCCTGAATCTGTACTCGTGCGTGGAGCGTTTCGGCAGTATCATCGGGTAAAACTGGCACGGCTGATTGAACGAGAATCGGCCCACTATCTACCTCTAAACTGACTAAATGTACCGTACAGCCAGTGATTTTGACTCTCGCCGCCAGAGCTTGATCGATCGAGTGAATGCCTGGAAAACTAGGCAGTAGACTAGGATGAATATTGATCACTCGATCGACAAAAGCATCAATTAACACCTGAGTAATCACCCGCATCCAACCAGCCATCACCACGCATTCTACTTGATGAGCCTGGAATGTAGCGACGATCGATCGATCGAGTTCCTCACGCGTGGGATAATTTCGATGATCGAGAAATACTGTAGGAATACCACGTTGTTGTGCTCGGTCGATCGCCTTAATACCTGCTTTATTATGAATCAGTACCGCGATCTTCGCGTTTAAACTGCCACACTCGATCGATCGAGCAACTGCTTCAAAATTACTCCCACTTCCAGATGCCATGACTCCGAGGATTAATGGGGGACGATCTTTGTTACTAAGTGTAGGTGTTGGCGAGATTAAGCTGGGTGTATCGGTCATGGATGTGCAAATATGAAGATCGAGCAAAGTGCCCCAGTTTGTTATACCATTTTTGGCAAAAATCCTCCATGAAAGCTTATCCCCTAGCCTTGTTTATCGGCGACTAATGGGTAAAATAAAGATGTAGCGAATGAGTTCCCTGTTGATGGTTATCATGGGTTCTGACTCTTTGCCTGCCCATTGTCAACTGATTTCATCTATCCAAATATGAGCTTTACCGAAACGATCAAGAAACCAGCTACCATCCGTAGACTGGCACCAAATTATAAAGTGCTTTTGCACAACGATGATTTTAATGGGATGGAGCATGTGGTTGAGGTATTGGTAACTACCATTCCCAATCTTTCTGCTCCTCAAGCCATCAATGTGATGATGGAAGCACATCAATATGGCATGGCTCTAGTTATCACTTGCAACCAAGAACATGCCGAACATTACTGCGAAGTCTTGAAAAGTCACGGTCTTACCAGTACGATCGAACCAGCGGATTAGGCTTTAGATTTTAGCCCACACAATTAATCTGTAGGGGTGCCCTTCATGGGTACCCTGGATCTACGCATAGCAATAGTATTTTTACACTGGCGTAAAATGTAAACAGAAACAGAATCAAAATTCCAATATTATCGTCAACTAAGCTAATCTAAATAGCTGTGGCTGAAAATTGTGAATTTGTGATGCTAAATCTTAGTCAAATTAAAAATTATCCAGCACCAGTGAGAATGATTAGCTTTCTCCTGGTGCTGATTCTATTATGGTTGCCTGGATTAGGATTAATATATCTGGTAATGGGTAGTACCCAAAATCTCGAAGATCCTGGCATCAAAAATTTACTCTCCATCCTGACAATGGGATTACTCGCGATCGAGTTTATCGCATTATTGCCCTGGTGGGGACGCAAAGTATATCAGCATCCCAATCTATATTCCCGCTATGGACTAGTCTTCACGCGCCAGAATGGATTACTATTACTCAAAGGACTCGCGATCGGTTCCTGCTTTGCCTTCGCGCTATTTATCGCCCAAGGATTATTTGGTTGGTTGACATGGCAAAACCCACGATTACCCATCATCCAATTAATCCTTGAAGGTTCAGCAACTGCATTGGGTACAGCGTTAGCCGAGGAATTATTGTTTCGAGGGTGGATGTTAGATGAATTGGAGCAAGATTATTCACCCAAAAACTCTTTAATCGTTGGAGCTGGTTTGTTTGCCGCACTTCACTTTCTCAAACCGATTCAAGCGATGATTGAGTCTTTCCCCCAATTTCCAGGATTGTACTTACTTGGTACAGTATTAGTTATCGCCAAACGTCAAAATCGAAATCTACTGGGAATGTCGATCGGACTTCATGCCGGAATGGTTTGGGCTTACTATATTATTAATGTTGGTCATCTGGTTGAGTATTCTGGTCGAGTCTCCGACTGGGTAACCGGAATTAATGGCAACCCACTATCTGGACTACTTGGATTAATTTTCTTGGGGATCTTAATTACCCTAATATCGAATCCATCTAGAAAGCTCGATTCTCCGTAGAAGGAAATACGCCAAAGATCTAAAGTTTGATATCTCCCAACTCCCAACTTCTTGCACAATAGCTGCTATACTAGTACATTGTGGCTTTTTTGCCCAGCATAGTATTAATAATTAGTTAATTCGAGCAGATACAAGTATGACAAAGCGTACTCTCGGCGGTACTAACCGCAAACAAAAAAGAACATCTGGATTCAGAGCGCGGATGCGTTCGCGGACAGGACAAAAGGTCATCAAAGCCCGCAGAGCGAGAGGTCGTCATCGTCTGGCTGTATAGGTTGGTGTCACCAGAAAAAGTAGTAACTCGTGTCATTGCCTAAACCCCATCGACTCAGACGCAGGCAAGATTTTCAGAAAGTTTATCAGTACGGCAAACGTCATCAGCAACTGCATTTGACACTCAGAAGTTTGCAATATCTGCCAAAATCTACGACCGAAAATCTACCTGCTACTCGGTTTGGGATTTCCGTCAGTAAAACAGTCAGTAAAAAAGCAGTCATCCGCAATCTGCTCAAAAGACAAGTGAAAGCAGCTCTCCGTCAAATGTTGCCACGAATTACCAGCGGATGGTCAGTAGTAGTTGGCGTTCGACCTTCAGCGCAGGGGTGCGAATATGTCGAAATTTTGCGAGAATTAGAGCAGTTGTTGGCATCCGCAGGAATAGTTGATGGGCATTAAAGAAGAAACATTTTACGAAGGTGGTCCGCATATTGGGGATCTCATTTTCCATTTATTTTTATCAGTATTTATAGTTTTTATTCCGTTGGCGGTGGGTTCCGTCGTTAGAGCAATCTGGCTGCGGTACAAGATTACTGATCGACGCATCTCCGTAATTGGTGGTTGGATGGGCAAAGATCGCACCGATCTCGTTTATTCGGAAATCACTGACGCACTAACTATCCCCCGTGGGTTAGGATTTTGGGGAGACATGGTTGTCACCCTCAAAGATGGTAGCCGTCTAGAATTACGTTCTCTCCCTCGCTATCGGGAAATATTTGATTATATCAACGAGCGAGTAATTGCTAAAAATGGCGTACCGCTGTTGAGTGTGACTGAGAAAGCTGAAGCTAACGCTCAAGCCACCTAATTAGGGATTAGGCTTTAGGGATTAGGCTTTAGGGTGTATGGCTAGTATTAGCCTAAAACCTTAAAATCTAAAGCTTAAAATTTATAACCTAAAGCCCAAAACCTAAAGCCTAAAGCCTAACACCTAACACCTAATTGACAATGGACTTTGGAATCGGATTTATTTCTAACAATATAATGCTGCCGATCATAGATTTTTTCTATGGAATCGTGCCTAGCTATGGGTTAGCAATCGTCGCGCTAACTTTGGTGATTCGGTTCGCGCTCTATCCGTTGGGTGCTGGCTCGATTCGCAATATGCGCAAGACCAAAATTTCTCAACCATTGATGCAGAAACGGGTTAAAGAAATCCAGCAGAAGTTTAAAGACGATCCGGCGAAGCAACAACAAGCGATGAGCGATGTCTATAAGGAGTTTGGCAACCCCTTGGCGGGATGTTTGCCTGTACTCTTACAGATGCCCGTTTTGTTCGCATTGTTTGCCACCTTGCGGGGGTCGCCGTTTTCCAATGTCGATTATAATGTCAACTTGCAGGTTGTGCCTACAGCAGAGATCGCTCAAATTCAACCGCAGGTATTTAATAGCGAACCGCACAGTATTTATTTCACCACCAATATTCACACGCCTGTAGTTGCAGATATCGCGACAGGAAATATTTTAGGTGCGGGACAGAAAGCTAAAATTGATTTTAAAGGTCTTGATGGTAAACCCTTTAGTGAATTAGCTGCTCAGTATCCCGATTCCAAACTCACCCCTGAGTGGACGATCACCAAGGGGATGGAAAATGTTAAAGTCACCACCGATGGTCAAATTGAAGCGATCGCCCCTGGAGATGTCACACTAAAAGGTACGATTCCTGGAATTGCGGCTAATACTGGATTTCTATTCATTGATGCTCTCGGTCACGTTGGTGCAGTAGATCCTGATGGTAAAATCCACTGGGATATCATCGCGATGATTGTCTTCTTTGGTTTGAGTCTCTATGTCAGCCAAAACTTATCTAGTGGATCGTCAACAACTACCGCCTCAGACGATCCAGCAGCACAACAACAGCAAGCTGTCAATAAATTCACCCCGATTATTTTCTCTGGGATGTTTTTATTCTTCCCCCTACCTGCGGGGGTACTGATGTACATGGCGATCGGTAACGTATTTCAATTAGGTCAAACCTACTTTGTCAACAAAGAACCTTTACCGCCAGAACTCCAGAAATTAGTAGACCAACAAGAACGCGAAAAGCCCAAGGATAATAGCGACAGAGCAGAAATTCCGTTCGAGAAGAATAGTAAGAAGAAAAAAGCAACTTAATTTAGTGGAAAGTGGAAAGTGGGAAGTGGAAAGTTAGGGAATATGGAATTAAATCATAAGCCCTCGCAATCGACTAGTTGCTATCCACTAGTCACTACTCAATATTCACTTTCCACTTTCAATTTTCCACTTTCAACTTATGATAGATCAACGTTTAGACCGTGGCAGACAGTGGCTGGAACAAGTACTAACCCTATCGGGATTTGCTACTACTGTAGATACTCAGCAGCCAGAAGGAACTACTTCGGCTAATTATTGGCTGACGATCGATTCAACCACTCTCACATCTACACAAAAAGAACTCTTAATTGGCTCCCAAGGTGCCACGATCGATTCAATCCAGTACCTCATTAATGCGAGCCTCAACATCCACACTGAAGCTGATTTACAGGCAGGATATACGATCGAACTTGATGGCTATCGTCAGAAAAGATCGATCGAACTCAAAGCTGTAGCTGATGATGCTGCAACCCGCGTCAGGGAAACTGGCGCAGAAGTCACCCTGCAACCAATGTCTTCAGCGGAACGCCGCCAAATGCATACCTTCTTTGATGGCGATGCTAGTTATAGCGACTTATCAACCGAGAGTCGCGGACAAGAACCCGATCGACGTTTGGTCGTAAAATTAGCCACAGCAGCCGAAGCGTAGGTAATCAAGAAATAGGCAGAGTTAAGTCCCCTATTACTTATTACTTATTACCTATTACTTATTACTTACTCCAATGGAAGCACTTCATATTCCTCAGCTAGCGAATCGACAGGATCGAACCCTCGAAATCATTGTTGATACATTGATTCCTGAGTTTGAAACCTTAACACCCGTTCGGGGGAAAGTAATTGTCAAGCATGGGGGGACATTTTTAGATCTGTCCGCACAGGCAGAGACAATTATTACGCTCAAATGCGATCGATGTTTGCAGCAATATAACCATCGCCTGATCTTGGATACAAGCGAAATTATTTGGTTAGAAGAACCTGATGAAGAACCAGATCGCAAAGGAATGGAAATTCGCACGGATCTAGACGAATTAGTAGATTCATTGCCACCCGATGGGCACTTCGATCCCAATGTGTGGCTGTACGAACAATTGTGTTTATCATTGCCACTACGACAACTTTGCAATCGAGATTGTGCTGGAATTATCCCGCCGAAAGAACCTGCACCCGAACCATCTGAAGCAAAACAGCAATTAGATAATCGTTGGGGTATTCTGGAAACCCTCAAAAATCAGCTCGACAATCGTTAAGTTTGTCGATTTGGATCGATCGACTATTTATCAATACAACCATTAGCCACTAGCCGATCCCCAATCTGGGAGTCAGTTGGTGGCTTTACAAATATTAATCTAAAATCCCCCAAAAAATGGGGATCGAGCTAAGGTGAGGTGAAGCGCAAGCAAACCCTACCTCTTCAGTATTTCCTAATTTATGTCTCTACAAAGCTTTGGTGTCATCGGTCTAGCTGTCATGGGTGAAAACCTAGCCCTTAACGTCGAGCGCAATGGCTTTCCCATCGCAGTTTACAATCGATCGAGAGATAAGACCGATAAATTCATGGCAACCCGCGCACAGGGGAAGAATGTCAAAGCGGCATATTCGATCGAGGAATTTTGTGCAGCATTAGAAACTCCCCGCAAAATCCTGCTGATGGTCCAAGCGGGCAAACCCGTCGATGCAGTCATCCAAGAACTCAAACCCTTTCTCTCCAAAGGTGATGTAATTATCGACGGTGGTAACTCCCTATTTGAAGATACCGACAGACGCACCGCCGAACTCGAAGACTCTGGACTGACATTCATCGGTATGGGAGTCAGTGGTGGTGAAGAAGGCGCACTGAACGGCCCCAGTATGATGCCAGGCGGCTCAGAAGCAGCCTATCGCAATCTCGAACCCATTCTCGTCAAAATCGCCGCTCAGGTAGACGATGGCCCCTGTGTTGCTTACATCGGTAAGGGTGGAGCTGGGCACTATGTAAAAATGGTGCATAACGGCATCGAGTATGGCGACATGCAATTGATTGCAGAAGCTTACGACTTGCTCAAAAATGTGGCTGGATTGGACGACAAGCAGTTGCATGAAGTCTTCACTCAATGGAACAAGACAGACGAACTCAACTCGTTCTTAATTGAAATTACTGCCGATATCTTCAAATATATCGACCCTGAAACCAACCAGCCTCTCGTCGAATTAATCCTTGATGCCGCTGGACAAAAAGGTACTGGACGTTGGACAGTGCAAAGTGCGTTAGAGCTGGGTGTCTCGATTCCCACGATTATCGCCGCTGTAAACGCCCGAATTATCTCATCGATTAAAACCGAACGAGTAGCTGCTTCTAAAGTCCTCAACGGGCCAGAAGGCAAGTTTACAGGTGATGTTCAGGTCTTTATCGACCAAGTTCGCGACGCGCTGTATTGCTCGAAAATTTGTTCTTACGCTCAAGGGATGGCTCTACTCGGCGCAGCTTCCGACGCTTATAAATACGATCTCAATCTGAGTGAAACTGCCCGGATTTGGAAAGGTGGCTGTATTATTCGGGCTGGATTCCTGAATAAAATTAAGGATGCTTTCAAAACAGATCCAAAATTACCAAACCTCCTTCTAGCTCCAGAGTTCCGCCAGACAGTGCTCGACAGGCAGACCGCATGGCGCGAAGTTATCTGTCAAGCTGCTAAATTGGGAATTCCCGTTCCTGCTTTTAGTGCGTCGCTGGATTACTTTGATAGCTACCGCCGTGCCAATCTACCCCAGAACCTCACACAGGCTCAACGTGACTATTTTGGTGCCCATACCTACAAACGTGTAGATAAACCAGCCACTGAAGCATTCCATACTGAATGGACGAAGTAACGCGACGAGGGGGAGCGGGGAAAGAGAAAAAAGACTCTCCCATCTCCCCCATTCCCAAAAAAACTTTCGCTCAACCACTTGACATTCCTGGGGGAAAAATGCATAATTAGAGACGTTGAATAAATGGGACTGTAGCTCAGTTGGTTAGAGCGCGCGCCTGTCACGCGCGAGGTCGCGGGTTCGAGTCCCGTCAGTCCCGTAAAAGTCTAGATTCATAAACAAAAAGCTCCCTACCTAAGCGTAGGGATTTTTATTAATATATTAGTTCAGTGTCTTATTACACAATTTATGACGGTAACTGCAATCTGTGCGTAACGTTCGTACAGCAGTTAGAACAAATCGATCGCGGTAGCATATTTCAATATGTCCCAATGCAAGATGAGCAAACATTGAGCGAATTAGGCGTAACTCCATCTGATTGCGAACAGGGAATGATGCTGATCGATGCAGACGATCTGACGCAACGTTGGCAAGGCAGTGAAGCCGCAGAAGCGATTGGCAAACTTTTGCCTAGAGTCAATCTAGCGATCGATCTTTATCGTTGGGTACCTGGTTTCAAATGGTTGGGCGATCGAAGTTATCTCCAAATTCGCGACAATCGGTATGCTTGGTTTGGCAAACGCGATCAAACTTATTTGTCAGCCTATCAATTTAAAAGTTGTCAGGAAGGTAAGTGTGCACCGTTATAAATATTTTAAAATCATCCTGGAGTGAGAACAGGACTCAGATTAAAGACAACGAATAGATCCTAACTTCTACTTTCTACCCTCTACTTTAATTTCTCGATCCTATTGCTAACTGTTACAACACTAGAACTTACCGATCTCAAACCTGCTAAATAAATTACCCTTAGAGAAGGCAATCACATATCGAAATCGTATTAGACGGGGAAAACTGGCTATGCACCTAAGCGAAATTACCCATCCAAACCAGTTGCACGGTTTATCTGTTCGGCAGTTAGAGCAGGTTGCTCTGGAAATCAGGGAAAAACATCTTCAGACAGTGGCGGCTAGTGGCGGTCATTTAGCCCCTGGTTTGGGTGTCGTCGAGTTGACTCTGGCACTGTATCAAACATTGGATCTCGATCGAGATAAAGTAGTTTGGGATGTCGGACACCAAGCTTATCCCCATAAATTAATTACGGGTCGATACAATCGCTTTCACACGCTCCGCCAGAAGGATGGGATTGCAGGCTATCTCAATCGCAAGGAGAGTAAATTCGACCACTTTGGAGCAGGGCACGCCTCTACGAGCATTTCTGCGGCGTTGGGGATGGCGATCGCGCGCGACCTTAAGGGCGAACACTTTAAATGCGTAGCAGTGATTGGGGATGGCGCACTGACTGGCGGGATGGCTCTAGAAGCGATCGATCATGCCGGACATTTACCCAAAACCAATCTGTTGGTAGTGTTAAATGACAACGAGATGTCAATCTCGCCTAACGTGGGTGCAATTCCGCGTTATTTGAATAAACTGCGCGTCAGTGCGCCGATTCAGTTCCTCAGTGACAATATCGAGGAACAGTTAAAAAATATCCCGTTTGTCGGTGAATCAATTTCTCCTGAACTCGCACGGGTGAAGGAAGGGATGAAACGGCTAGCTGTGCCTAAAGTCGGTGCCGTATTTGAAGAATTAGGCTTTACTTATCTTGGCCCTGTTGATGGTCACAATCTGGCAGAATTAATTAGTACCTTTGAAGGTGCCCACAAACATGCTGGGCCAGTAATGGTACATGTTGTGACAAAGAAGGGGAAAGGATACACGATCGCCGAAAAAGACCAAGAAGGCTATCATGCTCAAAATCCTTTTAATCTAACCACTGGCAAAAGTGCCCCTGCGACTAAACCCAAGCCACCTACATATTCCAAGGTATTCGCAGATACTTTGATGACTTTAGCTGAACAGAATCCCAAAATCGTCGCAATTACGGCGGCAATGGGTACAGGAACTGGCTTAGACAAATTCCAGGCGAAATTCCCAGAGCGATATTTAGATGTCGGAATTGCTGAACAACATGCAATTACCTGCGCTGCTGGGCTAGCAACTGAAGGAATGCGTCCAGTCGCCGCGATTTATTCTACCTTCCTCCAACGTGCATTTGACCAGATCGTACACGACGCTTGCATTCAGCAGCTCCCTGTATTCCTGTGTCTCGATCGAGCTGGAATCGTTGGTGCTGATGGCCCCACCCACCAAGGGATGTATGATATTGCATATCTGCGGTGTATCCCGAATATGGTGCTGATGGCTCCCAAGGATGAGGGCGAATTGCAACGGATGGTAGTCACCGGAATTAACTACACCGACGGCCCAATTGCCATGCGTTACCCGCGTGGGAATGGCTATGGTGTAGCCTTAATGGAAGAAGGCTGGGAAGAATTACCGATCGGTAAGGCTGAAATCCTCCGCCAGGGTGATGATGTTCTGATGATTGCCTATGGTTCGATGGTACATCCCACCCTCCAAGCTGCTCAACTCCTGAACGAACACGGGATTTCAGCAACGGTAATCAATGCTCGATTTGCCAAACCATTAGACACCGAACTATTTGCGCCATTAGCGCGCAAAATTGGCAAGGTGGTAACAGTGGAAGAAGGCTGCCTGATGGGCGGTTTCGGTTCGGCGATTGCCGAATCATTAATGGATCTCAATGTCGTGGTACCGATTAAACGAATCGGTGTACCCGATATTCTCGTAGAACATGCTACTCCCGACGAGTCATTAGCTAGTCTAGGTTTAACCAGCGACAAAATCGCCGAAACAGTGCGGCATACTTTCTTTAGTGAAAAGCCTGTAGCTGTTAGTGTTTAACAACTAAATCGCTCAATCTTTGCTAGCTGCATTACTCAGATATTGACCCCAAATATTGAGAATTCAGCTAGCTTTTTTGTATTTTTTTATTCTTCATCATGAAAATGTGCTTTTTAAGCTTCTTCTTGAAGGATCTCTGGCGCAATTTTTCGCTCATCTACTAAGTTCGATAAATGAATCCACTGCTCGATACTGAGATCTTCCGCACGAGCTTCGGTGTTAATATTCATTGATATTAGCAGTTCGGTTAATGCTTCTCGATCGATCGCCCCTTGGAGATTATTTCGCAACATTTTCCGCCGCGAACCAAATCCTAATCTGACTAAGTTATCTAATACTTTCGGGTTATTCGGTTCGGTCGATAGTCTTCTAGGTGTGAGTCTAATTACAGCAGAATCAACTTTCGGGGGTGGTGAAAAGTCACGGGCGGGGACAGGACAAATTAATTCGCAGTGAGCTAAATATTGGACGCGAATTGATAATGCGCCGAAGGCTTTTGTGCTTGGTTTGGCATATAACCTGTCGCCGACTTCTTTTTGAACTAATAAGACGATCGAATCAAACGGTTTCTCATTGGGTCGAACAATGTTACCTAATAGCTTTTCGAGAATCGGTCCAGTAATATTATAGGGAATATTTGCGACAACTTTATTCGCATTCTGAAACTTAGGAAAGTCGTTTAAAACACTATCTACATCCAGACTAAGAAAGTCATTTTCTAATAGTAAAAAGTTATCGACATTGCCTAACTTCTTGACGAGTAATGCACATAAATCTCGATCGATCTCCACCGCCACCACCGCACTCGCCGCAGGTATCAATCGCCGCGTGAGAATTCCCGTACCAGGGCCAATTTCTAGAATTCGATCGGTCGACACAATCTTGGCTGCTGTTATGATTCGATCGAGTACTTGTTCATTCCGCAGCCAGTGTTGTCCAAATTGCTTTTTCGTCTTCATTAAACTATTCGTGCTATTACTCAACAATTTCAACTCAATCCTGGCCGCCCTCGCGTTTTATACCTGTTGCCCCATCCCAACTAACTTTCAATTGGACTTTACCCGCATTGCGCGGTGGGCACCAGTAATTGGTCTATTCATCGGCGGGGGATTGGGTTTGGTAGATCTAGGCTTAGATTGGCTCCAGATGCCCATTTTAACTCGATCGGGTGCGATCGTGGTGCTGTGGATCTGGTGGACGGGGGGATTGCATCTAGATGGGGCGATGGATACGGCTGATGGGCTGGCAGTCCAAGATCCCGAACGGAGACTAACGGTGATGACGGACAGCGTTACTGGGGCGTTTGGGGCAATGGTGGCGGTAGTAATTATCTTACTCAAAACTTGTGCTTTGGCAGAAATTACACGCGATCGAATCTGGATCTTACCATTGGTAGCTGGCTGGAGTCGGTGGGGACAAGTACTTTCGATTGCGCTCTATCCCTATCTCAAACCCACTGGCAAAGGCGCGTTTCATCGGCAGGGGATGAAGCTGCCCCAAGACATCTTACTGGGGCTAGGATTCGTTTTAGCTGTCACTGGTTGTCAGATTTATTTGCAGCCCCAACATTGGTTAGCGATTAGCCTGAAATCTATTGCAAGCTGCGGAATTGCTGCTCTAGTCGGTTATTACTTTCATCGGAAATTGAGAGGACACACCGGAGATACCTACGGCGCAGTCGTCGAATGGACAGAAACATTTGTGCTGTGTCTGTTCACCATCCCAATGCCCTAGCGGTGGTAGAGAGGCTCCACCAACATTCTTCAACCCAACATACCCAATGCCCGTTCACTGTCGAGTGAGTAGCTGTAGCGACCTGCAATCATAAATCATCAGGACTGCAATCATCGCGATTTTGAGACCACATTAACTGCAACTATCCGGTCGCTTGAGACCGAATTAAGTGCAACTGAGACCGAATTATTTGCAACCAGCCCGCAATCATAA
>JANYIT010000046.1 GCA_025358725.1 Chamaesiphon sp. GL140_3_metabinner_129_sub | reverse complement strand
CTTTGGTACTCACAGATCGGTTAGAGCGACGATCTCGATGTTTTAACCGCTGCTGAATGTTGTTTCAATACCTGCTTGAGATACTTCCCAGTATGCGACTTAGGATTCTTCGCCACCTGTTCCGGTGTCCCGACAGCGACTAATTCTCCCCCCTTATTACCACCTTCTGGCCCCAGATCGATCGTCCAGTCCGAGCAGCGAATCACGTCTAAGTTGTGTTCGATCGCAATCACGGAGTTTCCCTTATCGACTAGTCTTTGCAGCACGTCTAGCAGCTTGTGGACATCGTAGAATGACAATCCAGTGGTGGGTTCGTCGATTAAATACAGGGTTTTGCCTGTGGCGCGTTTGGAGAGTTCGGTGGCGAGTTTGACTCGTTGGGCTTCGCCGCCGGAGAGGGTGGGTGCGGTTTGTCCGAGTTTGACGTAGCCGAGTCCGACATCGAGTAGGGTTTGGAGGCGGGTGGCGGCGCGGGGGATGTTTTGGAAGAAGTCTAAGCCTTCTTCGACGGTCATATTTAGGACATCGGCGATCGATTTACCTTTATATTTAACTTGGAGGGTTTCGCGGTTGTAACGTTCGCCTTTGCAGACATCGCATTGGACGTAGACATCGGGGAGGAAGTTCATCTCGATGATATTTACGCCTTGTCCACTACAGGCTTCACAGCGTCCACCTTTGACGTTGAAGGAAAATTGTCCGGCTTTGTAGCCGCGTGTTTTAGCTTCGATGGTTTGGGTGAATACTTCGCGGATGGTGTCGAATACGCCTGTATAAGTGACGGGATTCGATCGAGGGGTGCGGCCGATCGGCGATTGATCGATGATAATGACTTTATCGATCGCACCGATCCCTTTAAGTTCGTCTACGTCTTTGGGGAATGGTACTCGTTTGGTGAGGTGATGCTGGAGTGCGGGGTGGAGCAGTTCGTTGATGAGTGTGGATTTTCCCGAACCGGATACGCCTGTGATTGAGACGAGTTTTCCGAGCGGGAATTCGACATCCAAATTTTTGAGGTTATTACGACGGACGTTTTTGAGAGTTAAACTGCGTCCATTTCCTTCGCGGCGAATGGCTGGTGTCTCGATGCCCATGCGTCCTGACAGGTAGGCTCCGGTGATGGAATCTTCAGACGCAAGCAACGCATTTAGATCGCCCTCTACAACGATATGACCGCCATGTACGCCTGCACCTGGGCCGATATCGACGAGATGATCGGCGGCGCGAATGGTATCCTCGTCATGTTCGACAACGATGAGGGTATTTCCTAAGTCGCGGAGTTTAGTGAGGGTGTCTAAGAGTCGGCTGTTATCCCGCTGGTGTAAACCGATGCTGGGTTCGTCGAGGACGTATAATACGCCTGTCAAACCGGAACCGATTTGGGTGGCTAATCTGATGCGTTGCGCTTCGCCGCCGGATAATGTCATCGCGGCTCGATCGAGTGTGAGATAATCTAAGCCTACGTTGAGCAAAAATTGCAGTCTCGCAACGATTTCTTTGAGAACTAATTCACCGATTTTAGTTTGTTTCGGCGTGAGTTCTAATTTTTCAAGTCGCGCCAAACATTCATCGATCGGCGCACTGGTAAAATCAAGGATGCCATACTGTCCTAATTTTACAGCTTGAGCTTCGGCTTTTAAGCGATTTCCGCCGCAAGCTTCGCAAGATTGATTCGTCAGGTATTGTTCGAGCTTTTGTTTCTGCAATTCTGAGGCATCATTATACTGTCTGTCGAGGATTTTGACGACTCCTTTAAATTTGCGATGGTCCTCCATATCTTCCATCCAAATCGGTTCTTCACGACCGTATAATATCAACCCTTGCTGTTCGGGTGTAAGTTTATTCCATGGTGTATCTAATGCAAATCCAGCGGCTTGTCCTAGACTATATAATAGGGATAAATAATAGGAATTATCTTTGTCAGACCAAGGTGCGATCGCATGATAGATTGCGGCTGCAGGATCGGGGATAATTAATTCAGGATCGAATGTTCGCGAACTGCCTAATCCATGACAGGCTGGACATGCACCATAGGGTGAGTTAAACGAGAATAAGCGTGGCGATAATTCTTCCATCACTGCGCCGTGTTCGGGACAGGCGAATTTTTCCGAAAAAACTAGCTCGTTAGGCGATTTTTCCTTGTTTTCCGCAGAATTATCTTCTATAATAGAAATGGTGACTATACCTTCTCCGTGACGTAAAGAAGTCGTCAAAGAGTCGGATAAGCGCGATTCGATCCCTGCTTTATTCACTAATCGATCGACCACGATTTCGACGGTATGCTTCTGATTTTTATCTAATACGATCCGATCGGCTAATTCGCGAATTTCACCATTGATTCGCACGCGCACAAAACCTTCAGCCGCGAGACTAGATAATACCTTTTGATGCGTCCCTTTCTTCCCGCGCACAATCGGAGCTAAGATTTGAAACTTGGTTTTTTCAGGAAGAGCGCGAATCCTGTCGCTCATTTCATCGATCGTTTGGGGTGCAATCGATCGATCGCATTGTGGACAATGGGGCGTACCAGCACGACCGTATAATAGTCGAAAATAATCATAAATTTCCGTCACCGTACCGACAGTTGATCGCGGATTATTAGAAGTAGACTTCTGATCGATCGAGATTGCTGGACTCAGACCTTCGATCGCATCCACATCCGGCTTATCTAATTGCCCCAGAAATTGCCGCGCATATGCGCTCAGCGACTCCACATATCGCCGCTGACCCTCCGCAAAAATCGTATCGAAGGCTAGAGACGATTTACCCGAACCAGACACCCCCGTGAACACAATCAATCGATCGCGTGGTAGCTCTAAACTAATATTTTTGAGGTTATGCTGTTTCGCACCACGGATGCGAATGGTATCGCGGTCAGTTGAAGCCATAGGGAGAAGCTAAAGATGCACAATGGGACAAACCTCTGTTTTAACACAAAGAAATGCACAGGCGCATTTTTACATCGAGATGGTGGGTATTCTAATCTTGTACTCCTAATTTTCAGGAAACATCGAGATGAGTCAGGCATCAGATAGACAGCAAGCTAAACGCGATTTTCTGAATGTAGTAAAAGTGATATTTTCAGATGAAAAATTTAGCGACTGGATATTAGTAATAACTTTTTTAAGTATTCCGGTTACTTTTGGTGTTAATTTGTATATGTTCCTTGAGGGATGTCTGAGAAATATTATCCTACCCATCTTACTTTCACCATTTTTGCAGTCAATGAGAATGGATTATTTAGGCTCATGGGTGATTGGCTATATCAAAATAGGTGCGGTGTTTGTAGATATTTTAGCTTTTGCGATTATCTCCTGCTTTTTATTTTTTATGAGTAAAGTTATCCGCAAAATGGTCTAATTTGATACACTTACCAAATAGTAGTTAAATCCAGCGCAAATCCAGGTAAAACATCTTCGCCAGATAGAGAGATTGGAGCTACTAACATTTCTTTTTCAGTACCAATCCGATAAATTTCAACCGAGCGATCTTGAGGATTGATTAACCACCCCAATCGAACACCATTATCTTGATATACCTGCATTTTAGTTTGCAATTTAGTCAAGCTATCTGTGGCAGAACGCAGTTCAATTACAAAATCAGGAGCAAAGGGAAGAAACTTATTCGGATCGGGATTGAGGGCTTCCATCCGCGACTGTTCAACCCAGGCAACATCAGCAGCGAGTTTGGCACCATTCGGTAAAACTAAGCCAGTCGAAGAATCAAATACTCGACCTAATTTTGTCTGTCGATTCCAGCTAAATATCTGAAAATTTAGATCTGAATTACGTTCACCACTTCCCCAAGCCGTTGGCGGCATAATTGTTAATTCTCCGGTTGCACTAAGTTCTAGTCGCCAATCGCGATTGGCGGCGCATAATTGATAAAACTGTTCGTCAGTGAGGTGAACTGAACTGATGTCTAATGTTGCTACCATAATTAAATTAAACAATAAGTAATGAGTAACAATTAATAAGTTTTTTCAAATTTATTACTATCTATAAATCATTCGGATCGATGCCTAATTCACGTAATTTAGCTGCTAATTTT
>JANYIT010000400.1 GCA_025358725.1 Chamaesiphon sp. GL140_3_metabinner_129_sub | reverse complement strand
GGTACGGGAACTCAGCACCCACACCTTAGTTTCTCTATTGCTAGCACTGCTTAGAGCTTAACCGAGAAGTATTGGGGGTGATGTGACCGTCAGGGATTTAATCCCTGCTTCTATTTTTCCGTTGACAGTGTTATTCGATCGATCCGACTCGGCTGTTGCTGGATCTATACCAGTAGTTAAAATTGCTAGCCCAATTAAGACAGTGTAAATTCTTAAAGTAGATAATTGTCTCAAGATAAGATTCATTAATTTCCTCACACTTTGGATATATTTACGATGTTTAAATCGCAATATCATTCTCGGTTGATCGCAATGGCAAGTCAGTTATAGAAAATAGGCTATAACTGACCTAGTAAAATTGACAATTATGTCAATAATTAAATACTTGAATTGTCAATTATTCATTAGCGACTAGCATAAATCTTGTCAAAGATGCCACCATCAGCAAAGAACTTGCGATCGACAGCATCCCAACCACCTAAACCACCGATAGTATAGAGCTTGGCAATTTTCGGGAAGTTGAATTCAGCAGCTACAGTCGAATTAACTGGTCTAAATCCAGTTTTACCAAACTCTCTCTGAGCTTGGGGCGTAAATAGAAACTTGGCAAAAGCTTCTACTACTTTACGATTCCCATGTTTGTCTACATTCTTGTCAATTACAGCTACTGGAGTATCGATCGAGATGTTCACGGAAGGTACTATATAAGCAGGAGAAGTTTTACCTTGTTTCGCCGCTAAAATAACTTCATTTTCGTAGTTAAGCAGCACATCACCTTGACCTTTTTTGTAAAAGATATCGCTGGCTTCTCGCGCATCTTTAGCCAGTACAGTAACATTCTTAAACACAGCACTCACAAATTGACTGGCTTTAGCATCATTACCCCCATTATGAGTAACGGAACCCCACAGAGCAGCAAAGTTCCATTTGGCAACCCCAGAAGTTTTGGGATTGGCGGTAACTACACTGATACCAGGCTTGGCTAAATCTGCCCAAGTTTTAATCCCTTTGGGATTGCCCTCACGGGTTTCGAGGGCGACTACCGAGTGCGTCACAATCGAGCTATTAGGTAGTTCTCTCTCCCAGCCTGGGGTAATTAGACCCGATTTCTCAATTTTTTTCACATCTCCAGCCAAAGACAGATTCACTACATCTGCGGGCAAACCATCGATCACGGCACGAGTTTGTCTACCAGAACCACCAAAACTAGTTTTGAAAGTTACAGTTTCACCAGTCTGTTTCTTCCAATCCGCCACAAATAGGGGAATGATTTTTTCATAAGCAGCTTTGGTTACAGCATAGGACACCAAGGTGATTTGACTACTTTTGCTTTGACTGATGAGAGTGGGCTTGGGGGTTGATGGTGCGCTGTTGACTGTAGCCGTGCCCGAAAGCATGGCGGCACTAGCAATAAAGGCGATCGCCACTGCACTTATAGCTACTTGTTTAACGGGAAAAGTGCTCATGTTTTCTGTTCGCTCCTGAAGATTGAGATGCTTACGTTAAATCTACGGTATTTCGATTGAGTTACCGTGTTAATCATCTAGAATCTCAGATCCCAGCGAAAAAAGCAAGAGGGGAAAATAAAATAATCACGGTATTTACGCTTAAATACCGTGATTATTTTATTTTGGTGGTTTTATCGAGCCTCGATATGACAAAAGTTTTGTGGGATGCATTCAACCAGACACGTTAAAATGGGTGCAATCTCTGGAGTTTGGGTTTTGAGAGTGGAAGTTATGCTAACACCAAGATGATTGCTGATTTAACTGAAATAACGATCTGAAATAGCTTCAACTTCTGACATTCGATCGATAATCGTAGTTGATACCATCGCGGCGACTAACTGTTCTGGCATTACGGAAAATGGCAACCGATGTAAATCCGAATCAGGTTTGCACGCAAGTGTCGCCGCATGATGTAATTGAGCGATCGTAATCTCACTCAAACCCAAATCTGCTAAAGTTTTTGGCAATCCAATTTCGGTATAAAAATCGAGCAACTGCTGTCTGGCTGTGACAGCTAACTGATTGCCTTGGAGCATTTCTTCCAATCTCAATTGGACTAAAATCCCATATGCCACTTTTTCGCCGTGTAAGGCGTGGTGACTGCCAGGGAGATGTGTAAGACCATTATGAACGGCGTGAGCGGCTACAGTGCGACACTGGGCGCCACCTAGCCCACCAATGACCCCTGCAAGGAGAATGGTAGCATCTACTACTTCTTGCCAATCTTCGCCACCAGGCTGTTTGATCGCCGCTGCCGATTTTTGGAATAAAATATCTCTGAGTACCCGCGCTTGTTGAACTGCGGCGATCAGTAATGTTTGAGATGAATGACCGCTACTGACTGAAGCTTCGTACCATTTGGCGATCGCATCACCGATTCCTGCTATTAATGTCCGTGATGGTGCTGTAGCGACAATTCCGTAATCGAGGATTAATAAATCTGGACATTGATCAAGACTAACATCGTACAGGAATGCTCCTGATTGAGAATAAATATTCGATAATGCCGTCCACGCGGCACATGTAGCTCCAGAAGTGGGAATCGTCACGACGGGTAATTGACAGCGATGGGCTAATAATTTGGCTGTATCTAAACATTTACCCCCACCAATACCGATGATGAAATCGGCTTGATGGAGGGAGACTGATTGGATTAATCGATCGAGACTAGCCTCACAACAGTCGGGAGTATATTTGACTTGATCGATTTTTAATTCGGGTCGATCGAACAATACCTGCAATTGACTCAGCTTTAAACTCTGTTCTCCACCAATAATCAGTGGACGTTGACCTAATCGGCAGATATACTCGATCGCATCACTGAGCGCGTGTTGTCCCCGCAGCACATTCGCTGGAGCAACAAGCAAGGAAATAGCAGTAGGAGCAGTAGTCATATAATCAATCGTTTAATTATTTTCTAACGCAATCGAAACGAGATCGCAAGTTAATACTTACTGATCATCTCCCATCTCCTCAACTGTTACAGTTCTTGACGAGATGGCGATCGCACCCAGGCAGAGTGGTACTATTCCCTAAAACCCTACAACGAGCAGTTTTATGGCAGAAAAACTAACTGGCAAAACACCGATTTTTGGCGGTAGCACTGGCGGCTTACTCAGCAAAGCCGATGTAGAAGAAAAATACGCGATTACTTGGACTAGTACCAAGGAGCAAGTATTTGAAATGCCTACTGGTGGCGCAGCGACGATGGTATCAGGGGCGAACCTCCTATACTTGGCTCGAAAAGAGCAATGTCTCGCTCTTGGTACCCAATTGCGTAAGTTCAAAATCACTGACTACAAAGTTTACCGCGTTACCCCCAAAGGTGACACCACTTTACTCCATCCCAATGATGGCGTATTCCCTGAGAAAGTTAATGCTGGACGGGAAGCTGTTGGTAGTGTAGCTCGGAATATCGGTAGCAATCCCGATCCTTCCAAGATCAAGTTCACTGGCAAAAAAGCCTACGACTAGATCGTTCCAATTTTAACAAAGATTTATAGATGAGGTGGTAACTGTAATGTTTCCGCCTCATTTGTTTTGGTTAACTCACATCTTGCACTAGTATGAAGGTATTAGTAATTAGCGTAGATCTTAGGGTACCCATCAAGGGCACCCACTGGTTGCCGCTGCAAAATAAATTAGAATCTTTCCCCAATCCCGAACTGAATCCGGCTCTCCGAAAGATTATTGATCGCATAGTCCACCCGAATTGGGCCGATCGGAGAATTGACGCGGATACCAGCACCATAGCCAAAACCATTACCTGGTTTGCCACGAGATCCGGCAGGATCGCCAGGAACGCTACTCCCAGAACCTAGATCGCTACCATAATCAGCAAAGATTTCCCCACCGACGATCGACACGATCGGAAAGCGATATTCTGCGGTAGCCTGGACATAGCTACGTCCCGAACCTACATCACCATCCTCATAGCCTCGGATCGAACTAGTACCGCCCAAACTAAAGGCTTCGTAAGGAGGTAAATCGCCCAAGATTGTCCCACCTTGAACATTGAACACCAGTGCTTGAGAACCAGGGGTAAAACTAATCAACTTTACTGGTGTATATTGGGTAAAACTCGCTCGTGCTTTGGTCATCATGATATTCCCCAGTCCGATCGGAATTGACTGATCTACTCCCAGTTTGAGCAACGAACCTTGAGTAGGATCGGTAGCACTATTGCGGACATCTTGAGTCAGTGCAAACTGGACCGTAAACAGATCGTCTTGACCAGTTTTACTAAAACTGAGATCGTTACCCTTGGAATCTTTCGGGACGATCGCACTACCATTCACATCTCGAATCGAAACCCGTTGATACTGCACACCCAACGAACCCCTCCAAGCACTGTCACTAAAAGGATCGCCATTGAGTGGACGACTAAAAGTAACTCCGCCGCCCTGTCTGAGAATCCGTGGCGTATCAGTCCCACCAGTAGTACTGGGTACATAAGACGGTGTTTTACCACCATCAAAGACTAAAGAGGTGGATTTTCGATTAAAAATGTTGGCAGTATAAGCTGTCCGATTGGGATCGGTCGCAATCCAAGGATCGGTAAAACTCAAGTCAAACAAAATGTCAGATTTAGTGCCGATTTGAAATTCAGCACCTAATTTTTGAGCATTTCCCCCAATATTCAGTTGATTGTAGCTAAGAGTCCCAAACAAACCACTGGTGGAGCTGATCCCACCCCCAGCCAAGATTGAAGAAGTCTTTTTCTCAATCACATTGAGCTGAAGTACCACTTTCGCGGGATCGGTACCAGGGGCAAAGGATACCCGCACATCATCAAATATCCCCAACCCATAAATCCGCCGCAGATCTTTTTCAGCAGTATTCCGGTTAAAGATTTTACCTGGTTTTAATTCAGCTTCGCGAGTGACGATAAAGGGTCGAGTGTTGCCTGTAATTGGTTTTTTCTTATCATCAACCAGGGCACCCTCTTTATTGATAAAGCGGACTTGAACATCTTCGATCAGTCCTTCCGCAATTACTAACTTCAAGTTACCATCAGTACCGAGTTCCTCTACATCCACTACTTGAGCGAGGTTATAGCCTTGTTTTTGATAGAGTTGATTTAACTGTTTAATTGCTGCTTGGAGTTCGACAGCATTTAACTTTTTACCATACTGATTCTGAAATATACCATCTACGTCGGACTGTTTTAATACGGTACTGCTATTAGCTGGTAGCGTTCTGATTTGCACCTGACGTAACGTACCATATAGCGTAACCACAAAGCTCAGTTTTACGCCTTTGGCGGTATCTTGAGGCACGATTTCGACTGCGGAGAAAGCACCTAAAGCCCTGACAGCATTTAAATTTTGCTCTAATTGAGCACGGGTTGTTGGTTGTCCTGTTTTGACCGTTAGAACTTGACGAATTTTTGATTCTAATTCTGGTTCCAATGCTCCTGTGGGCGTTTGGATAATAATATCTGAGACTAATACCTGTTTTTCAGTAACGGCTGGTGTCTGACCCGGTATGGCCGGAGTAGTTGGCTCAGTGGTCTCGACGACTGGTTTTTTAACTGGTTTGCTTCGCCCGATCGATCTGCGAGTTTTGCGATTAGTACGAGCCAGTAGATCTTTTGCTGTTGGTAGCTCACTAGTTTCAGCCTGTGGCTTGCCGTCTGTGGCGGCGATCGATTTGCGATCTAGTGAGCTAGTTAAACTATTTTTGGATGTCAGTCTCTCAAGCTGAGTTGATTCGGCATTTCCTGGAACAACGTTGGCGATCTGGCCAATTGCGGCAATTGTAATGACTAAAAGTAATTTAAATCTCAATTTCATGTTTTTGTATAGTAAAAATTGTAGCTAGTGGGTAGTGGCTGGTGGCTAGACTAAATTAATTCCTCTAGACCTCTTGCCAACTAGACTCTATTCACTGACTCCCAAAACTCTGGTTAGAACTTGTTGATAGGCATCCTCAATATTACCTAGATCGCGACGGAACCGATCTTTATCTAGGACTCGTAAATTGGGATCGGGTTCCCCAATCAACCATAACCGACAACTATCTGGGCTAATTTCATCTGCGAGGAGGATCTGTTGTTGTTTATCTACCCCAAACTCGATTTTGAAGTCAACTAGTGTAATTCCGCACAGTTGGAAAAAGTTTTGCAGGATATGACTAATCTGTAAGGCTTTAGCATGTAAGATATCTACTTGTGCTGCTGTAGCCAACTCCATCAGTAGTAAGCGATCGCGTGTTAATAACGGGTCGCCCAATGCGTCATTCTTGTAAAAGAATTCGACCAAAGGCTGGGGTAAGATTGTCCCCAGGGCTAGACCTGTTTGTTGACAGAGACTACCTGCGGCAATGTTCCGCACGACTACTTCGATCGGTATTATCTGTACCGACTTGACCCGCATTTCATTGGTGGCTGGACAGTCGATATAGTGAGTAGCAATGCCTTGAGCTTCGATCGATCGAAATAAGTGAGCCGCGATCTGACAGTTAATTTCGCCTTTACCGACGATTGTCCCCCGCTTTTGGGCATTGAAAGCCGTGGCATCATCCTTAAAGTAAGCTAGTAAAATTTCTGGATCGTCGGTAGCATAAAGAATTTTAGCCTTGCCTTCGTAAATTTGCGGATGACGATTCATGCTGAAATGTTTAAAATAATAAAGAGCAACACTAAATTTTAGTTGAAAATTGACAGTAGTCAGTAATAATTAATCAACGATCGATACTTTAGATCCTGATCGCATTCAATGTTCGTGAGCATAGCCTCTGGCAAAAATAAAATCGGTCAGATTAAGAAAAGGCTAAAGAAAGGTTAGAATGGGCACAGATTCAGCTCAATACAGTCTTGTTATAATGTGTGTCAAGTGATACTTGAGCCTTGTATAACTATCGATCGAGTCACAGCATATTCGTCTCAGCAAGAGAATCGGGTATGGCGATCAACCACAGACAATCATTATCCACTCAGTGTACTGTAACAACTAGGGCGTAAGATCGATGTCAAAACAGATAGATTCCTTTTTGTACCAAAATAGCCGCTACAACGGCGATTTTAAACCCGAAAACCTCGTATTTAATAGCAACTTACAGGAATTCACTCAAAAAGTTAGCTATATCTGTAGTCTAGAAACTGCTGGTAAGCTTACGCCAGAAGACTCTTACCAGCAGATCAAGGGTCTGTGGAAGGAACTCAAGCGCAGTAAAAAACAACTAGGGATTGGCGAACAGACATTTCTTGAGGGAGATGAGGGGGGTAATGGGTAATCGGTAATCGGTAATCGGTAATGAGTCGTGCAAGCATAAAACCTAAAGCCTAAAGCCTAACTACTTGCCGATAATATTCCTGCAACTGTTGGGTTGCTGCTGACCAACCCCAGCGTTCGGCTTCAGTACGGGCATGGTGGCGGAGTTTGAGATTATCATCTGGATTGGCAAAGAGCTGTTGAGTCGCGATGATTGCACCTTGAGAATCGTGAGGATCGAAGAGATAGCCATTGTGCCCATCAGTGACAATATCCGGAATTCCGCCCGATCGAGCCGCAATTACTGGACATCCGGCTGCCATTGCTTCCAATAATACCAACCCTAACGTCTCTGTCCGAGATGGAAAAATAAACGCATCAGCGACAGCATATGCTGCTGCTAGTTTTTCGCCGCCGAGATAACCGACAAAATGAGTCGGCGTATCGGCAAAGTAGCTTTCCAAGTTGGCGCGATGGGGGCCATCACCGACAATTGCCAATCTTGCCCCAGGAATTGCGGCTAAAACAGGCTTAATCTGTTCGATCTCCTTTTCGGCACCCAGCCTCCCTACATATAGCAATAGCTGACTTGCTGGCTCTCCTTGGCACAAATAGTGACGCATTTCGGGTGTCGCCATCGCTGGATGGAAAGTCTCCGTATCTACGCCGCGCTGCCACAAATCCACTCGATCGATCCCCTGCTGACGGAGTTCTTGTACCATCACACTAGAAGTACAAAGATTTAAAGCGGCTTGATTGTGTCCCGCTTTCAATAACTCCCACAATAAACCTTCTAACATGCCCAACCCATAATGCTGAAGATATTTGGGTAGATGGGTGTGATAAGAAGCGACTAAGGGAATTTTGGTTGATTTGGCATAAAAAATTCCCGCTAGTCCTAGTACGGCGGGATTGACAACATGGATTAAATCTGGCTGGAATTTTGCTAATTGTTGGCCGATTTCTGGGCGAGGCAGAGCTAATTTTAGCTCAGGATACATAGGTAAAGAAAATGCCGATAATCCATGTATTTTAGCTCCGTGATAAGACTTTATTCCCCCTTCTGGACAGAAAACTAAGACCTCATCTCCATGTCGCTGAAGTTGCTCGATCGTGTGTTTGAGTCGAGTGACAATTCCATCAACTTTTGGTAAAAAGGTTTCGGTGAATATAGCAATACGCATTGGGTGGGAGATGGGAGATGGGAGTTGGGAGATAAAAGGTAGGGGTAATTCATGAATTACCCCTACCTTTTATCTATAGCTTTTAATTTTTTTGTTAGTTTCTTTCTGCAACTGAGCGGCGATTTTAAACATCTCAGTACCATCATGTAAGTATCTTTCATCGTAATTCATGATGTAAAAGTTTAATTCCTTGACTCCATCCGCTACTTGATTGACACAATAATATAAATTAGCGGCGATCTCAGCAAGTAGTGAAGGATTGGGCATCGAATGAAATGTTTTTTCAATCTTTTGTAAATGTTTCTGGCATTCAGTAATATATGCCTCAAAGTTTGCCATCAATTCATCATCAAATGGATCGGCAGAAAGCTCGCGAATTTTTGTTTTTAGGGGTTTGATAATCCAACCAATCATTCGATTTATCGGCTGATAAACTTGATTTAGCCACAAGATTAATTCTTCATCTAATTCATGCCCGACAGTCCTCGGACGACGAGGGATGTGCGCTGCTGATTGTTGTTGGCGGGGAATTGCCATCGCAGGCTGAAGCAGATAGTCATATTCTCTGCGCTTGCGCTCATCACCTAAAACTTCATAAGCAGCATTAATTTTGATGATCAGCTCGGGGTTAGCTTTGCCACCATGAACATCAGGATGAAATTTTTTTGCCAACTGCCGATAAGACTGTTTGATCTCATCAGCAGTAGCTTTGGTGGGTATTTGGAGAACTTGGTAGTGCGTTTCTGACATCGATGGATTAGGCTTTAGGCTTTATGGGGCGTTAAACTAATGTAGGTTCGGGATCTTGAAATAGGGGAGTGCTGAGATAACGTTCGCCGAAACTTGGCTGAATCATGACGATTAGTTTACCTTGATTTTCAGGACGACGACCGACTTCGATCGCGGCAAATAAGGCAGCACCTGAAGAAATCCCTGACAATAAGCCTTCTTCTCGTGCTAATCTACGTCCATACTCGATCGCTTGTTGATCTGTCACTGCAATAACTTCATCAATCAGCTCAATTTTTAAGATCTGAGGCACAAATCCTGCGCCAATCCCCTGAATCTTATGAGGACCTGGTCTGCCACCAGATAGGACTGGACTATTAGTTGGTTCGACAGCAATCGCTTTGAATCCTGGCTTGCGGGGTTTGAGTGCCTCAGCTATCCCCGTAATGGTGCCCCCGGTGCCAACTCCAGCAACTAAAATATCTACCTTCCCATCGGTATCTGCCCAAATTTCTTCAGCGGTAGTGTTCTGGTGAATTTGGGGATTAGCTGGATTGCGAAACTGTTGCAACATATAAGCATGGGGCGTTTTATCGACAATCTCCTGCGCGCGGCGAATACAGCCACTCATGCCTTCACTCCCTGGAGTCAGTTCCAATTGGGCACCATAGGCTTTTAACAATGCTCGACGTTCGAGACTCATTGTCTCTGGCATCGTTAGAATTAATTTATATCCCTTCGCGGCGGCTACCATTGCGAGGGCAATTCCGGTATTCCCGGATGTGGGTTCGACGAGAATTGTTTTACCAGGAGTAATTAAAGCTGAGCGTTCGGCAGCTTCAATCATATTTACCCCAATCCGATCCTTGACAGATGCAGCCGGATTCATGCTTTCAAGTTTGACAACAATTTCGGCAACACAGCCCTCGGATTGAGGGATGCGATTGAGTCTGACTAAGGGGGTACGACCGACTAATTCTGTAATATTGTTAGCAATCTTCATGGCACAATTCAGAGGGTAGAAGGTAGTAGGTAAGAGATTCTTCCTCTCACTAAGCTTATCATCGGAACTAGGTAGATTCCAACAAGCCCACTGCACCCGATCGAGCAGCAGCGGATGATGCCCTGAGTAAAGTTATTGGTTTGTCGAGGTACCGCCTCTAATCTAATTAATAGCTATCAGCTACCAATATTTAACGATATTTCGATGATACGGACGGTGAATATTTGGGAATAATAGAGATCAGGACAGTTAACTAATCAGCCAGTCAGAGGTGATCAATTTCCAGAGATCCTCTTTTAGAGCGGCTGCGCCGATGTCAAAAAGATTTGGGTTTTCAATCCAAGCTACAATTGTTACTAAATTATATGAAATTTTAAAAATGCCTCTAACATTATCATTATCCCCAGCAATCAGCTAAATAGCTCGAATAGCTAAATATGCTAGCCAATATCAATGGGCGGATCGCCGCCACAGAAGGGAAAAAAGTTTTAATTGGGAGTCGGGGATGCTGGATGCGATCGTACATAATCTAGAACAAAGCAATCACATTGCCAGAATTAAAAAGCTGGTCTTTTGTGCCTGTACTAATAATTGGAGTAATGAAGCTCAACAATTAAGTACTGCTAAATTTAAAAGTTATCTCCAACAATTGCGAGATCGCTATGATTCAATTGTCGAATTGAAGTATTTGCTCTACCGGATTGTGATTAGACTCAATCACAGTACCAACTATTATACGGTTGCCAATTTCCTCTGTCAGGAAATGGAACCACTATATACTTATCCGGCTACAGCGACAGATGGAGATCGAGCGGTAGATGACAATCGACCACCTTCGGTTGTGTGGGGCAAGGAAGTAATCTTTACTGTTGAAGAAATCCAATCAGGAGCTGTGCTTCAGGTCGATATGACCGTCTTGGCAGCTAATCGTCAGTTGCTCGC
>JANYIT010000379.1 GCA_025358725.1 Chamaesiphon sp. GL140_3_metabinner_129_sub | reverse complement strand
GAGCGCGCATCGCTCCGACCCCCAGTCCCCCCGTTGAGAGGCGGGATGCCGCCCCTCAAACTCCCCTGCATAAGGTTTGATTTGTGGGTGGCGGGACGAATGGTCTCCATTCTAGAATCTTAGTTAGGGATTGATCAAACGGTCGAGATCTATTCTGGTCAAAGCTTATAGGAATATGCTTATCTCATTTGCATAGCCTCTTCCTTCGGAGAAACTCAGGTTCATCGATCGAAATAATTTCAGGAACCGATTTGCCTGACTAGGTGGATCAGTTCGGGGAGGATCAGCTTTTCCATGCCGAGTTGAACTGCGCCACTGGAGCCAGGGAGGGAGAAGACGAGCAGATGTTTAAAAGTACCAGCGATCGCGCGGGAACCGATCGCACGGGAGCCGATATCTTGGTAGCTGAGGAACCTAAAAATTTCACCAAATCCAGGTAAGGTTGTGGTGAGAGCCTTTGAGAGCGCGTCATAGGTATTGTCACGGGGGGAGATGCCCGTGCCACCATTGAAGACGATCGCTTGAATTGGTGGCTGCATCCTGATCGCAGTATCTAACTCAGCCAAAATCTGGGTTGGTTCATCAGGAATAATGCGATACCTGCCAATTTTATGCCCCGCAGATCCTAGCAGTTGTTGAATTAATTCACCACTGCGATCTGTGTCAGGTGTGCGGGTATCACTGATCGTGATTACCGCACAATCGATCGCAACTGGGAGGGGATCTGGATGAGGTTGGAACGATTTATCAAGCATCAGATGGCTATTCTGCTTTTTGGAGTCCTAGCCCGTTTGCGGCTGAGTAGCGTTCCATGAATCGCATGAATCGATCCCATTCTGCCGGAGAATTCATGATATACATTGCTTCCAATGCAGCGGGTTTACCATTGATAAACTTTGCTTTGACTTCCCGTGTGATGATCTCGCCTTCTTCATCAATCATGTACATTCCGGTGACTTCTTCGGTGACATCATTACCGAGAATCGCGGGCTTGTCGAAGTAAAATGATGCGGTAGACTGTTGACCTGTGCGAGATCTAGTGAGTTTGACATCAGGAACTACGGGTTCGGTGATACCTACAGAAAACTGGATTTGCGCCATGAAAAGATTTGGTTAATGTTATTTTATATATATTAATCGATCGAGAGTTACCAAGTTGACTGACTTAAATCCCTATGATTGGATCGATCAATCCTTGGCGACAATCGAGCGGGCAAATTGGTCTCGATCGACTCAAGTAATCGATGGTTTACCTGGTACTCAAATAGCGATCGATGGACGAATTCTGACCAACTTTGGCAGTAATGATTATTTGGGTTTGGCTGGTGACGATCGGCTGATCCAAGCGGCAATCCAGGCGACGCAACAATTTGGGACGGGAGCGACAGGCTCGCGGTTGACCAGCGGACACAAGCAAATCCATCAAGATCTCGAACTGGCGATCGCCAACTTAAAGGGCACTGAAGCCGCTTTAGTATTTAGTTCAGGGTACTTGGCAAATTTGGGGACAATTGCAGCTCTCGTGAGCAAGCGAGACCTGATCCTCAGTGATCGATTGAACCATTCTAGTCTGAAAAATGGTGCAATTCTCAGTGGTGCGACCACGATCGAATATGATCACTGCGATGTCCACGATTTGCGCCAACATTTGCAGAAACATCGAGCCGATTACCGTCGTTGTTTGATCATGACGGATACGGTGTTTAGTATGGATGGAGATATTTGCCCCCTGCCAGATATCCTGGATGTAGCGATCACCTATCAGGCGATGTTATTGGTAGACGAAGCCCACGCCACTGGCATCTTTGGGAAAACAGGCGCGGGTGTAGTCGAATATTATGACTGTGGTGGGCAACCGCTGATCGAAATGGGTACTCTAAGTAAAGCAGTTGGCAGCTTAGGCGGCTATGTCGCCGGGAGTAACAATCTGATCGATTTCCTCAAAAACCGTTGTGCTAGCTGGATTTATACTACGGGTTTATCCCCTGCTGACACCGCTGCTGCGTTGAAAGCGATCGAGATTATCTCAACTACGCCCCAACTCCGGCAACAACTATGGGAAAACGTGGCATGTTTGAAACAACTATTTGCCGAGCAACTACCACAGCTCAAGCTCATTCCCTCAACATCACCGATTATCTGTATCGAACTACCAGATGCCCAAACCGCGATCTCAATCGGTCGCCAACTCCAGCAAATCGGGATCTTCGCACCCGCGATTCGCCCACCGACAGTGACCACCAGTAGAATTAGACTATGTTTGATGGCAACACATCAACAGTTACAATTAGAACAATTAGTTCAGACGATCGAGCGAATATTTCGCTAGTTGCATCAATTTGACAACGTAGACCTAAAAAAACACAATAGTTCCCACAGCGTAGCAGTTGTAAGATTGTCTAACTTCCAACTCCGAACTCACAGATGGGCGGGTTTGAAACTAAATTTCTAGCTTGATTTTAGATAAATTAGGATCAACCTACCCCGATCAATTCCCTTTACCCTCTAATTTAAGTTTTGGCAAAACCAAACTCCCGCTTTGACTTTGAACAGGCAACCCAAGTCACTAAACAATTAGTGAACCAGATGCCCAATTGGTTGAGATTGCCGTTTATCCGAAGTTGGGTGTTCTGGGCAATGATCACCCTCGGTATTTCTGGTGGGCTAGTTTATCTGTCGGTAGGTTTATTACTCAATCCTCAAGCAGTGCCCAATTGCCCAGAAATATTCGTGCCAATGTCTTCGGCATCGCTGCGAGTTTATTGTGGACAATTAGCCGCAAGCAAGCAAACCTTAAAGGATTTAGTCTCTGCGCTAAGTCTGGTCAAAGATGTCGCGCCCAACGATCCAACTCGTAGTTTTGTGGATAGCAATGTCCAACGATGGTCACTGGCCATTCTGCGATTAGCGGAAGCAAGCTATCAAAGTGGTAACTACGATGAAGCTGTCAATGCGGCTAAAAAAGTCCCCGATCATGTTCCTGCTTATAAGATTGTGGCCAAGCGGATCGGACAATGGGAAGAAACTTGGAATAAAGGGGTAGCACTCGATCGCAAAACTAGGGAATTATTAAATAGCTCCAAGTGGGTTAATGCTTACTCAGTCGCAGTAAAATTGACTCACTTAAATAATCACTACTGGGCAACAACCAAGTATCAAGAATTAGCTGACTTAGTTCAAATTGCCAAGGCTGACAGTGCCAAATTAGATGAAGCACATCAATTGGTCAAAAGCACCAACGTGAAAACTCTACTCAAAGCAGTAGAGATGGCTGGTAAAATTGATTCCAAGAGTTTTGCACATACTGAAGCCCAGACTATTGTCAGTACAGCGGCTAAACAGATGCTCAAGCTAGCTAGAGCTAAATTCGATCAGAATGACTGGACAGGCGCGCTCGAAATTGCGAATCAGACCCCTGAATCCGCAGAAATTAAAACCGAACTTCAGGATTTAATCAGTCTCTCCCAAGCGCAATCTCATGCTAAGAACGGGAGTATTGCTGAATTAGAAACAGCGATCTCTCTCGTCCAAAGTGTAAAAACTAATAGTCCCATGTACGGTCGATCGCAGCAATTTTTGAGCAATTGGCAACTCGAAATTCAGGATCTAGCGTCACTACAACGCGCTCGGAGCGTTGCCGCTACTGGTAATATCAAAGATCTCCAAGTCGCTATTAACGAAGCGCAACACATTCCTACCAGTAATCCGCGCGGGAAAGAAGCTGCCCAAACTGTCACGGAGTGGCGCAAGCAAATTGAGACAGTTCAGGATACTCCTTACTTGCGCGCCGCCGATACACTTGCCGCCAACAACACTGTCGCAGGAGTCCAAAGTGCGATCGCGCAACTGAGCCAAATTCGGCCAGGACGCGCTCTCTATCCTCAGGCTCAACAGAAAATTCAGCAATGGACAGCAGAGATCCAACGGGCAGAAGATGGACCAATTCTTGAGCAAGCCGAAAGTTTGGCTAGTAGTGGCGACCTCAATGCTGCGGCAAATATGGCGCAAAGAATTGGCTCTGGTCGATCGATGTCAGCTCAAGCTCAAGAACGGGTGCGCGATTGGCAAGCTCAATTACAAGCTGCGACTAATCTAGCTGCTGCTCAAAAATTAGCAAGTAGTGGTACTCCCGAATCCTTACTGGGAGCTATTCAAGCAGCCGCAAGAGTGCCGCAGAGTTCTTCGCTGCGCGCTCAAGCTCGATTGGAAATGGACAATTGGAGCGGTCAAATGTTGGAAGTGGCTCAAAGTATTGCTACTAGCGATCTGCGTCGGGCGATCGCGATCGCCAAAGTCATTCCCGCCAACACCACTTCATACAGTTCTGCCCAAAGTTTTATTCAGCAGTGGCAACAACAACTCAATCCCCGTTCTGAGCCTCGGCAAGGAAATGTTGAGGGCAATAATGGTCTGCCCAATTAATTGCCATTACCCCCTCACTTGATCCTTAGCCATGCCGAACTTGGTGCCATTGCCATGCATGAGCAATAATATCTTCGAGCTGAGGATATTCAGGTTGCCAGCCGAGCACTTGACGCACTCGATCGCTACTACCGACGAGAATCGAAGGATCTCCAGCCCGCCTGTCACCAAAGACAACTTTAATTTCTTTGCCTGTGACTTGTCTGGCTGTTTCAATTACTTCCTGGACAGAGTAACCATTCCCATTGCCCAAATTAAATACCTGACTATCACCACCTGCGAGTAAATAACTTAGTCCCAAGACATGAGCGGTAGCTAAATCCTGGACATGGATATAGTCCCGAATGCAAGTACCGTCGGGAGTGGGATAGTCAGTGCCGTAAACAGAAATATGCTCGCGTTTGCCCATTGCTGTAAATAAAATCAGCGGAATCAAATGAGTCTCAGGAGTATGATCCTCGCCTAATCTGCCACTAGGATCGGCTCCAGACGCATTGAAATAACGAAACCGAACTGATTTGAATCCGTAAGCAGTATCGAAGTCTGAGAGGATATTTTCGACCATTAGTTTGCTAGTAGCATAAGGACTAATCGGCGCGAAGGGACAGTCTTCAACAATTGGGGTCATGGGGGGAATTCCATAGACAGCGCAGGTAGAAGAGAAAACCAACTTATCGATCTTGGCCGCTCGCATCGCCTCTAATAAATTGAGTGTCCCAACCACATTGTTGGTATAGTACATCCCTGGTTGTTCGACCGATTCACCCACCGCAATATAAGCGGCAAAGTGCATCACAGCATCGATTTTATGAGTCGCAAAAACCTGATCGAGTGCCGATCGATCGCGGGTATCACCAACAAATAGCTCAACACCCAAAACTCGATCGACTAATTCCTGATGTCCATACTCCAAATTATCAAAAATCACCACCTCATAACCCGCTTGTTTCAAGGCTAAGACTGCATGAGAGCCAATATATCCCGCGCCCCCAGTGACCAAAATTGTTGACTTTTGTTCAGGCATCTACACTCATCCATAAATTTAGAGAATCATTAGATAGTGTACCCACACAGCAGGTCAGAGGTTAGATAATAAGAGTAGTATTCAGCTTAATCATCAAATCTTTGGCCCTATGGAAATTATTCGCATCCCCGTTCTAGCTGACAACTATATCTTTTTAATGCTCGACCTCGATCGAAAAATTGCCGCAGTTGTCGATCCAGCCGAGGCTGCCCCAGTACTAGTTGAATTAGCCCGTCACCAAGTCAAACTAGTGGCAATTTTCAATACTCACCATCATGGCGATCATGTCGGTGGAAACAAGGAATTAATGGTAGTCTTTCCAGATGTTTGTGTGTATGGAGGAGTAGAAGATCGGGGGCGAATTCCCGGACAACAGGTATACTTGGCAGATGGCGATCGAGTCCAGTTTGGCGATCAAATTGGTGAAGTATTATTTATCCCCGGACATACTCGCGCTCACATTGCTTATTATTTTCCCCCAGTCGAAATCAATGTCCCTGGTGAATTATTCTGTGGAGATACGATCTTTGCGGGCGGTTGTGGCAGACTATTTGAAGGAACTCCAGCCCAAATGGTCGGATCGATGACCAAGTTGCGACAGTTACCCGACAATACGCGGATCTGGTGCGCTCATGAATATACATTGGGCAACCTCAAATTTGCCATCACCGTCGATCCTGACAATCAAGAACTCCAACAGCGACTAGTTGATGTCACAGATGCCCGTAGCAATCTGATCCCGACAGTTCCCACCTTTCTCGGGATTGAAAAACGCACTAATCCATTCCTGCGTTGGGATGTAGCTGCACTCCAATCCAGTGTAGCCAGTAATGACGCGATCGAAACCTTTGCCCGGATTCGTGGTCGCAAAGACCAATTTTAAATTAGTTGAAAATTGAAAGTTGAAAATTGAGCTTTTAGGTTTGTAGTTATCCGCTGGGATAAATAAGCTAAGATAAGTCATTTGGTGTGTTGTAAGGCAGGGTAAATGAAATTTAGAGTGCAGCAGGTTGGGATTGTGGGTACTGCGATCGCCGCTAGTTTGTTGATGGTAAGTTGTACTAGTACCAAGGTGTCTCAGTGTGCCAGCATGATTAAAGTCGTTAATCAAACAGTGCTTGATACTAAAGCTACGACTGAAGCCGGAACCAATGGTGGATTGCCAACGATCGAAAAACTAGTCGAAATTTTTGAGAAAGCGACTAAAGATCTGAATTCAATTAGTGTCAGTGATGAAAAGCTCAAGACCTACAAAAGTCAGTTTTTGACCATGTATCAAGGTGGAACTGAAATTAGCAAACAACTCGTCGCCAGTATTAAAGAAAAAAAATCGACGAAGGTTCATGAAGGATTGAGAAAATCTAGAAATATTTTCAGTCCCGAACGCGATCTCGCTACGGGGCTGACTCAATATTGCAAAGCACCGGAAAAAAGTTGAAAGTTGAAAGTTGAAAGCGATGCCCATAAAGCTCCGCCAACATGTCGCGACTGGATTAGCAGCAGAGTTTATTTTTAACAGCAGGGAATTAAAGCCCTGCTCTTTGTTGAAAAATAAACTACTATTTTTCGTGCTTGACTTCGACGATCATATGGACATTTCCCCGTGGAGAAAAGTCAGCTTTGACCGTAATCTGATGAGGGTCAGCGATCGCCACAAAATCATCTAAGATTTGATTGGCTGCCTCCTCATGAGAGATATATCGAGCGCGATAACTATTAATATATAGTTTCAGTGCCTTGAGTTCTACTACTTTTTGGTCTGGTACGTAGATGATGCCAATTGTGGCAAAATCGGGATAGCCAGAAAAGGGACACTTACATGTAAACTCTGGCAAACTAATGTCCACACTGTAACGTCTGCCCATGCGGGGATTGGGGAAAGTAATCAACTCACCATTGATAATTTCCCGTTCTCCATACTTCATTTCGATTGGAGTTTTGATCACTGATTCTGAATTCGCCTGACTCATGTAATGAATAATTAATTATCGATCGTTTGTTTAAATTCTATTTATCCTCTCGCCCTCTTGCTCACACCTCCTTGAAGGGGCTAGGGTTGGGTTTTAGAAGGGCTGGGGTGGGTACAAATCTTTAAATCCAAGATCCCTAATTAAGATCGTTTTCCCCTTCCCAATCGGCACAAGTATCACTAGTGCAACCATAGGGATGCATCCCGCAAACTAAAAGATTGCCACTATACGCAGAACCATTATAGTTGATACAACCCACACAAGCGGGATGAGTTGCCAAATCTGGCATTGGTTTAGTCGGGATCGGCATGTCCCAATTAAATGATGTGGGTTCTTCAAATTCTAGTTCTAATTCTTGCCAGATTTCTGTCAGCACTTCTTTCAGTTCGTCCCATTGGAGATTGAGAATGTCCTGAGCTTCGGTGGTAACTTCTTCAACTAATTCTGTTAGTTCGCGACCAAATCCATCAAACAGCGCGGTTAAATCTTTAAACACGGCGGCGATTTCGTTTTGCCATTCTTCCATAGCGAACACCTAGTAATTGTTGCCCGATCTAAATTTAGTCGATCTACTGTCATCGTACTCGATCGTTGAATTGGGTAATCGAGTTACTACATCAATATATTAGATAGAAATGATACCTAAGCTCAAGTTTAGCATTCCCCATGACCAGGCTAAGTTTGCTATTTTGTTGAAATTTCAGGCGGCTTTGAGATCTCAACACCGACTACCGACTCCCAAAACACCAAAAATCTTGACTTTTGCAGCAGATCTAAT
Source organism: Chamaesiphon sp. GL140_3_metabinner_129_sub (assembly GCA_025358725.1). Taxonomy (GTDB): domain Bacteria; phylum Cyanobacteriota; class Cyanobacteriia; order Cyanobacteriales; family Chamaesiphonaceae; genus Chamaesiphon. The sequence goes on along the minus strand of JANYIT010000379.1, from coordinate 17,637 downwards.
GTGTCCGACTTACTAGAACTACCACAATAATTTGGGTGAGAATAGGGTACAATATATGATGAATTGCCTGGAGAGGTGTCCGAGTGGTTGATGGTGGCTGACTCGAAATCAGTTTTAGGGTTACACCTAACGGAGGTTCGAATCCTCTCCTCTCCGTACTTTAAAAAAGACCCGTTAAAGTTATTACCAACTTTAACGGGTTTTGCAATTATTAAAGATATAACAAACTGGCGATTATTTTTGGCTAGTTTGAGTATTCAGCCATTCAATCGCCTGGATGACGCTATTCGGTGGCCGATTGTAGCTCATTTGTTGAGGTTCTGGTGCGTGTGTATATGTGACTGATTTGTTGGTTTTACCGACTAATTCCACAAATTTATTGGTATCTTCCAATGCATTGAGACTACTAGCCTCTTCATGAAAGATGAACAGTGGTTTGGTCATCTGGGGCGCATTGTCAGCAGGGGAGCTGCGCTGGATAAACTCCTTGTAACCGGGCAATGCTTGCGAGATGCTATCGATGTAGATCGGAAATTTTTTGGATAAATCGGTTACTGGCGTATACGAGATTGCCCCTTTCACCCGTTTATCGGTTGCGGCTACCATTAGTGACAGTGTACCGCCAGCACCAGAGCCAGCCGTATAAATTAAATTGGGATCGATTTGGGGAATTCTGGCGATGGCATAATCGATCGCTAATTTAGCATTTAAGACACCCGCATCAGCAGCTTTATAAGCCTTTAGTCGTTTAGTTACAAGTGGAGTTGGCTGGTGGAGGAGCGCAGACTCGTTGAGTTCGCTCATCTGGTCGATATCTCCGTCCACATCATAAACAACAACAGCATACCCAGCCGAAACGTAAGGAGTGTAGTCTCTTGTATTCACTCTTGCCAAGGTTCTACCATACAATGGTGTTGTCCCCGATGGTGCCATAAACAGGCATGGTACTTTTGGTTTGACTGGATTAGTAGGTAGATAAACTAATAATCTTGAGGAACGATCTCCACCTCTAGGAAAAACGACTTGATATTCTGTGATCCCATTTGATTCACCAGCGGCGGTTAAAGCGGGTAATTTATTGATATCGATATAGGTGAGTGGCTTTTGCTCCATACTATCGAAGAGACGGGAGATCATCTGGATTCCAAATATGCCAATTCCCAGGGCAGCAAAAGCAGATATAAATCTGAGCAGGTATGAATTGAGCAGTCCATACATTCTAAATTTAGGTCGATCGACACGCGACAATTCGCTCGATGATTGACGGTACGATTGGGTTGAAGTGGCGACTGTGACTGGAATTACTGGCATCTCGACAATCTCTTCTGGTTCTCCTGGTTTTTTTAGGGTCATTTCCCTAATCAAGAATTTGTTGGCTGTCGCATTTTTGCGCTTGTAAACAGCTACCTCTGTAATTTCTGCTGAGGCGATCGATTCGATTTTATGTCCTAATTCTACTGCCAATGCTTGCGCTTCGAGAAACTGACTGGTTTCGATCGTAATCTTGAGGCATCCTGCCACTAATTCCAGTGAAAATTCAATTCCGGCAATTTCAAGATTAGCTAATGTGTCTCGTACACAATCATGAATTTCCGTCAGATGTGTTTGCTCCTGGGCTTGATGATCTGTTGAGGCTGATTCAAATACTGACGACATAACTCAAATATGGCTGAAAGATCGGGCAAATGCTAAGAGTGCTTTAAAAGTCAAAATTGCTCTTTACCAGACAGCCTCTCCACTTTAGTTATCCCCAAATTGCAGTCAAAATTGTCACAAGTGTCGCAAAACATTTAAAATCGACAGCAACCCCTAATTTATGTTACGGGGTTTGCGAAAGGTACCCTCAACCTTCTACAGTGGTGCTAAAAATCAGGAGTATTCCCCAGTGATTATTACTATTACGGCACTCAAGGGCGGTGTCGGCAAAACAACCACATCAATTCACCTTGCTGCCTATCTTCAGGAAAATGCACCGACATTACTGATTGATGCCGATCGAAATCGATCGGCTCTAGTTTGGTCGCGGGAAGAAAAATTACCGTTTACAGTGGCTTCTCAAGCGGGTGCCACGGCGATTATTAGTAAGTTTACTCACATTATCACGGACACCCAAGCCCGTCCCGAACAAGATGAGCTTCAGGATTTGGTTGCTAGTAGCGATCTCCTGATTATCCCGACAACTCCCAACCATCTCGATCTCGACACCACGATCAAATCCACCGAGTTATTAGAAAAGTGGGGCGCAAAGTATAAAGTCTTGCTGACACAAGTAGACTCCCGCACGAAAACTGGGCGGGAAGCTAGAGCAATTCTCGAAGAGGCTAAATTGCCCTTATTCAAGACCGATATTCCCCTGCTAGTCGCCTTTGAACGATCGTCTAGTCGGGGAGTAGTGATCAGAGATTGTAGCGACCCCCGCGCCCAATTTGGTTGGTCTAAATATCAAGCTGTGGGCAAGGAAGTGTTGGGTTAAGCCTGAATTTACCATTCTCACATCTTGAACCAGTATAAAAAAGTAGTAAGCGTAGATCTGAGGGTACCCATGAAGGCAGTGGTGTCAACTTAAGGAAATAGCCCAGATGTCAAGCGGGTTTGACAATCTAACGATCTACCGTTTCATCGGACATTCAGCGGTCGAGTACATTGGTACGAATAATCGAGATCTTTCAGATATTGGGTGTTGACATTCGATCGAAAACCTTAATGACAGATACTGACGTGTTGCTATTATAAACATCCGCTAGATCGATGATAGTGTGAATGCACCACCACCGACTTGGGATAAATTAACGCTTTGACGGTAGTCACCAAAAAGAGCTGTTGAGCCTGGGTAATATGGGCTGTAATGATTATGAGTTCGGTGCGGAGGAGAATTTTTGCCACGAAACTAGATAACGTACCCAAATTGAAACATCGATCGAGCATTTGAAATTATAAATTTCACAATCCCCATAACCTGCAAGATCCCCGACTTCTCCGAGAAGTCGGGGATCTGCCCCACAATCTAAGCCCCCCTTTCCCCTACTCCCTATTCCCTATCCCCTAATTCTGTTAGAGTGAGATCTGAGAAATTTAAGTGTTGTAAACCGAGCATGGCAGAAACTCTATTTTTTAATGCCCTCCGAGAAGCCATTGACGAAGAAATGGAGCGGGATTCAGCCGTATTAGTCATGGGTGAAGATGTCGGACATTACGGCGGTTCATACAAAGTCACCAAAGATCTTCATAAGAAATATGGAGACTTGCGGATCTTGGACACCCCGATCGCCGAAAATAGCTTTACAGGGATGGCTGTAGGTGCGGCAATGACTGGATTGCGCCCGATTATTGAAGGCATGAATATGGGCTTTCTGCTCCTCGCCTTCAACCAGATTTCCAATAACGCGGGGATGTTGCGTTATACCTCTGGTGGTAATTTTACTATTCCCTTAGTCATTCGTGGCCCTGGTGGCGTGGGGCGACAATTGGGTGCAGAACACTCTCAACGGTTGGAAGCTTATTTCCAGGCAGTTCCTGGCTTGAAGATCGTCGCCTGTTCGACTCCACGCAATGCCAAAGGATTGCTCAAATCAGCAATCAGAGACGAAAATCCGGTCTTATTTTTTGAGCATGTTTTACTCTACAACCTCAAAGAAGATTTACCCGATGACGAGTATCTGCTGCCCCTAGACAAAGCTGAAATCGTCCGTCCCGGTAAAGATGTCACGGTACTGACTTACTCGCGGATGCGTCATCACTGCACCCAAGCGATGAAACTCTTGGAATCCGAAGGGAAAGATTACGATCCCGAAATTATTGATCTAATTTCACTCAAACCGTTAGATCTAGAAACAATTGGGGCATCGATTAAGAAGACGCATAAAGTGATTATCGTTGAAGAATGTATGCGGACAGGTGGAATTGGAGCAGAATTAGTTGCTTCTATTAGCGACCATTTCTTTGATGAACTTGATGCACCCGTCTTACGGATGTCGTCACAGGATATTCCTACCCCTTACAATGGGAAGTTAGAATATCTGACGATTATCCAACCACCGCAGATTGCTGAAGCGATCGAACAAATGGTTGATGGCAAATTGTAAGAGAGGGGGGAGATGGGAGAGTGGAGATGGGAGCGAAGAATGATTACTTAGTCATTAGTTGTTTAGGTGTTGATATTCTAACTTTTCCATCTCCCATTTCTCATCTCCCAACTAAATTTAAAATAGCTAATTTATATTTAATATGCAAAAACAGCGAGTTATTTTAGGCTTAATCATAGTCCTAGTTATCGCCGCGCTTACTCTACTAGTCAACAAGCCGATGCGCTTAGGATTAGATTTACAAGGAGGCTCTGAACTAACTATTCAGGTAAAACCAACCAAAGAGCATCCTGAGATTAGTAAATTAGATATCGATGCCGTTCAAAAAGTAATTGAAAATCGGATCAATGGTTTGGGTGTATCGGAAGCACTGATTCAATCTGCTGGAAATAATCAGATTTTAGTCCAATTACCTGGTGTCAACGATCCGCAACAAGCAGAGCGAGTATTAGGCGGTACTGCCCAACTCGAATTCCGCGAACAAAAAGCTGGAACGGAAGGACAATTAGGCGCGGAGTTGGCGGTACTAAATGAGGCTAAAGCCAAAAAAGAAAGTTTCAAGAAAACTAAATCTACAGACAAGCCAGCAATCGCCGCTGTTCAACTAGCGATCGATAAACAATATACTGAGATTGGTAAACTATTTGACAAAGCTGCAATCACTGGTAAGCATCTCAAACATGCCAGCCCAGAACCATTATCCGCTGGCTCGTGGGAAGTCGCGATCGAGTTTGATAGTTTTGGTGGCGACGCTTTTGCTAAACTAACCAAGAACCTCGCTGGAACTGGTCGATCGATCGGTGTCTTCTTAGATAATGACCCAATTAGTACCCCAACTGTCGGGGCGCAATTCGCCGCTACAGGTATTTCCGGCGGTAAGGCAGTAATTACAGGTAACTTTAATACTGAAACTGCCAACGACTTGGCGGTACAACTCCGAGGTGGTTCGCTGCCAGTTCCCGTCGAAATCGTCTCGAATCGCACAGTCGGTGCAACACTCGGACGAGATAGCATTCAAAGCAGTATCTACGCTGGGATTGGTGGATTATTCCTGGTAGCAATTTTTATGGGTGTCTACTACCGACTACCTGGAATAGTTGCTGATTTTGCCTTGGTAATCTACACCATTCTGACACTAGCCGCTTTTAATATTCTGGATGTAACTTTGACTCTCCCAGGGATTGCAGGATTTATTCTCAGTATCGGGATGGCAGTAGATGCGAACGTACTGATCTTTGAGCGTACCCGTGAAGAAATCCGTGCTGGCAAAACTTTGTACAAGTCGGTAGAGTCGGGCTTTCACCGCGCTTTCGATAGTATTTTGGACAGCCACGTTACCACCTTAATTTCTTGTGGGGCATTGTTTTTCCTCGGTTCTGGATTGGTAAAAGGATATGCTGTTACTCTAGCTGTCGGGGTGCTGTTGAGTCTATTTACTTCGCTCACATGTACTCGGACGTTTCTGCTGTTATTGGTGCTAGGTTTTCCCGCTTTGCGTCAGCGAACTCAATTGTTTGCGCCGAGTGTACCTAGTAGTTAGAAATATTCGCTATTTTTCGTTTACATGCGAAGATTTTATCCCACCCCAGCCCTCCCCTTGTAAAAGGGAGGGAGCCGGAGCCGGAAAGCCCCCCGCATCTTCGGGGGGTTGGGGGGTAAAGATTTACGCTTAATATAAATAAACTCAACTTATATGAAAAAATTTAGTGTCACGAAACAACGTAAATGGTGGTGGCTGCTATCAAGCGCACTAATTTTGATAGGAATTATTTCGATGATTTTATCGTGGACAAATCCAGAAATTGGATCACCATTACGCAGAGGATTAGACTTTACAGGTGGATCGAAATTGCAGTATGAACTCGATTGTTCGATTGCAAATAATTGCAAACCGATCGATATTGTCACTGTCCGTGAAGTTGTCAAAGCTCAAGGATTTGTCGATCCGATTATTCAAGTAATTGGTAAAGACTATACTGGTTTATCAATTCGGACTAAAGATCTCAAGGTTGAGGCTAGAACTAAACTAGAAGCGGCTTTAAGTGAGAAAATTGGTAAATTCGATCCCAAGAAGAACCAAAATGATACAGTAGGGCCAACACTCGGCGCAGAACTGTTTCAAAATGGATTAGTTGCGATCGGATTATCATTCGGATTAATTCTATTGTATCTAACCTTCCGATTCAAATTTGACTACGCCTTCTTTGCCTTCGTCGCTCTCTTTCACGATGTATTTATTACGACTGGAATTTTCTCGATTTTAGGTTTAGTTGGTGGCGTCGAAATTGATAGCTTATTCGTCGTGGCAATTTTGACAATTATCGGTTTTTCTGTTAATGATACCGTCGTTATTTACGATCGAATCCGCGAAGTAATTAGCCTCCATCCAGAGCAATCGATCGACCAAATTGTAGATGATAGTATCAATCAAACTATGTCTCGATCGATCAATACAACTCTAACAGTTCTACTCACCTTATTATCCATCTACTTATTCGGTGGCGATACCCTCAAAAACTTCGCATTGTGCTTGATTATCGGGTTTACGGCGGGAGCCTACTCCAGTATCTTTATCGCTAGTACCCTCTTTGGTTGGTGGCGCAAAAATCATCCGGTGACACCCGATCCAGTAGTGGTGAGTTCTGACGCTTAGGATATATGCCTAGACTGAATCCTGTCGAATCTTCCGCAGCCGAATTAGCCCCAGACATCGAACTCGATCCGATTTTTAAAAACCAAATCGATAATCTCTACCGTCTAAATCTCTATGGTAGATGGTTAGTAATCGTGGTGTTGTGGTTGACAGTTGGTGCCTACAGCCTCTGGGAACTACGTTACCCCATCAGCCTCATCCAAGAGGATTTTACCTGGGCTGCGGTCAAATATGGACTCATTTTTCAGCCGATTCCTGCGGTGGGTTTATGTCTGTGTGTGGGGATGATGGCGGGTACCTTGGTTTGGCAAAGTCGGAATATTATCTGGGGCATACCAAAAAAAGAACAACAGCGACTAGCCCAACAAGTTGGCAATATCCGCAAGCAAGGTAGTTCTCATCCGCTCTGGAAATTCGTCGTAAAATAATAGATCTGTAGGGGCGGGTTTATTCAAATAAATCTTGTTTTTACTGAGGGCTAAAAACAAAACCCGCCCACCCCACCTGCGATTAAAAAACGATCTTCAAATAACATCATGCACTCTCCCACCCTCGACACCCAACATCCACCCGCACCCAAATTAATTGATGCTTGCGTGCATTGCGGGTTTTGTCTCTCCACATGCCCTAGTTACCGCATCTTGGGTACAGAGATGGATTCGCCACGGGGAAGAGTCTACATGATGGATGCTCTCAACCAGGGCGAAATCGAACTCACCCCTGCGGTTGTCAGTCATTTTGATAGTTGCCTTGGTTGCTTGGCATGTACGACTACCTGCCCGTCGGGAGTGCAGTACGATAAACTGATTACATCAATGCGATCGCAAATTGCCCGCAATCATCCCCGTCCATTAGTCGAACGATTATATCGACAATTTATCTTTGGATTATTTCCCTATCCCAATCGGCTGAGATTTTTACTGATTCCCCTCTTCGTTTATCAGAAGCTTGGCTTACAAAAACTAGTCAAACAAACAGGAATACTCGAAAAAGTCTCTCCCCACTTAGCGGGAATGGAGTCAAATCTCCCCGAATTATCCCTCAGTACATTTCAAGATACGTTACCTGACTTAATTCCCGCTCAAGGTAAAAAAAGATATCGAGTCGGGATGATCTTAGGTTGCGTACAGAGGTTGTTTTTCGATCGAGTCAATCAAGCCACCGTTCGAGTTCTCACTGCTAATGGTTGTGAAATAGTCATCCCCCAATCTCAAGGCTGTTGTGCTGCGCTCCCACACCATCAAGGCGAAGATGAGCAGGCAAAAACCCTTGCTAGACAGATGATTGATAATTTTGCCGAGACAAATGTTGATGCAATTATTATCAATGCTGCTGGTTGTGGACATACATTAAAAGAATACGGCGAACTGCTCCAAGACGATCCTATATATGCCCAAAAAGCGATCGATTTCTCCGCCAAAGTTAGAGATGTCCAAGAATTTTTAGCCGAAGCCAAACTCACCACCCCACTATCGCCAATCTCTGACGAACAACTTACCCTAGTTTATCAAGATGCTTGTCACTTATTGCACGGACAAAAAATTAGCATCCAACCCCGCCAACTCCTCAAACAAATCCCAAACATCACTCTCACAGAGCCTCTAGATGCGGCATTATGTTGTGGAAGTGCAGGTGTTTATAATATGCTCCAGCCAGAAACCGCCAACGAACTAGGTACTCTAAAAGTCAAGAACCTAGTTAATACTGGAGCGACAATTATCGCTTCTGCAAATCCTGGCTGTACCCTGCAAATAGCTAAACATCTAGAACTCCAAGGTCATCAGACTAAAATTCTACACCCGATCGAACTTTTAGATCTATCCATCAGAGGAATGAAATTAGTCAATAATTCCCTAAAGCCTAATACCTAAAGCCTAAATCAGATCCAATTAAAGATCCAGAAATCCCAGAGTCGATAATGTAAATCTGTTTTCTCGATCGATAATCCCAAATAAATCGGCAACCAAAACACAAAAGCACCAGCAATACTAAAAATTGTTGTCAATCCTGCTGCTTGCCATAATTTATCACTACTTCGCAAGCAAATATCTACGAACCAGGCTAATCCCATACTCGCAAATAATACTGCACCCATATAGTGATAAATAAATAAACAACGAGTAACTTTAACCCAGGGTAATAAATTAATCACATAGTTAACTACTATAAATAAAGGCACACTAATATAATTAATATTTAGTGCTGGAATAGATGCCGAAATAGTATTTTTAATCCTTAGCCTGTCAATGATTAACCAAGAATTTTTAATAATCAACCATATCAATCCAAAAATTGCAGCCAGTGCGAGCCACCATAATAATGGATTACCCATTGCATGGACATCATAATAATAGTTTGGCTTGTACTCTGTAAAATAATAAGCCAACGGACGCATCAACAGCGGCCAAGTATACCAATTTGCACAATAAGGATGAATGCCAGCACCATTACCAACTTGTTCATGATAGTTGAGAATCGACCACTGCACATCGATAAAATTTGGTGTTGGATTCTGAATTAAATGAGGAATCCAGAGTAAGCTATAGATGATAATTGGGATAATTATTAGGCTGAAAACAAGTTCAATTAAACGAATGCTAGCTAATTGATCGAATAGTGAATTAGTGACGATTGAAGATTGACGATCTGATTCAATTAATTTCCATATCTTGGCGATCGCAATTAGAATAAATATACCGAACAAAAACGATAAGCCATTCCATTTACAGGCGCCTGATGCACCAAAAGATATGCCTGCACATAGCATTATCAATCGGTAGAGCCTTTCACTATTTCTGCTAGCCAGCAATACTAATAACTGTCCCAACAATCCAAAGAAAATCAAGAAAATATTGTTTAGTGCATAGCGAGAATCAACCAAAAATAGTCCATCCAAGCTAATAAATAAAGCAGCTAAAAAAGCATAGCTAAATCTTTGGTTTAATTGGTAAGCTAATGCAGCAACTAGGGGTGGAATCAAAGAACCAAATAAAGCATTTATCCACCGATAACTAAAGGTTGAATGTAGCGAACCTGTTAGAGTATTTGTGGTATCTTGACCGATTGGTAATCGATCGCCGATCCAAATGCCGATCGCGATTAGATATTGACTGAGTGGCGGATGGGAATTAAAAAATTGGGTGTTCGTGAGATAATTATTAGCAAATTTAGCATAATAAACTTCATCAAACACAAATATATTAAATCGCCCTAACCCCCAGAATCGCAACACGATCGATACCAAGCAAACAACGACAATACCCCAGATAGCCAGCTTTTTATTACTTTCTGTATCTAAGTTTAAGATCATTGATTTATTTGGATGCTAACTGCCAAGGTAGTTGACGATATTTAAGATAATAGCCACCAATACTAATAAAAACAATCAATATCGCCCCAATCCCTAGCGGATTAGGCAGCCAAAATATAGCATCTAGATGATTTAGTTCACCAGGTTTGAGTTGCCAAATCATTTGACTATTATCGATCGTTTTAATACCGACAATATTTCCAGGTATATTACTATTTTTCACACCCCAAGGACTTTGAAGACTGAAATCAAGATCGACAGAATTAGTTGAAGTAACAGAGACTTTGGGATCGGTAGCTTCGATGGCGAGGAAACGAAGATCGATATCATAGATCAAATGATTTCTCACTGCTAGTAGGAAGTTACTCTGACTAACTTGCATGTGAGAATTGAACTTAGATTTTTGTTCAATATTTGCGATGTCGGGATTAAAATATCGATCGATCTTCGTGACGAGCTGCTGGGTATTGTTAAAGGGAATAATCACCTTGAATTCGCGATCTGTCAAACGCTCTAGCTTACCTTCTGCTTGTCTCGTTCGTTGTTCGATACTTGCAACCCATGTTTGCACAGCAGTTTGGCTAAAACTATTTAATTGTTCGCCAAGTTGGATATGTTGAACAATTTCGCCATAGTTGAGACTAGAAAAATTGACACCAGTATCATACCTGACACAACCAGATAAAGCGATCGAGATCGCACAAACAATGATCGTCAATTGTCGAGTCATTAGACTCTGCAACCAATCGGTAAATCCGACGAATTTATCTTCACCAACTATAATTTTCATTTTAGTCTCCTCACTCCACTAGATTTTATCAGAATCTTTCACTATTTTTGTTGACTTCGTGAGATGCCATCCTGTCCCCCTTCATAACTAATACTCTTAGCTAAAAACTAGATCGATATGTTATAATCAGGGGCTTTGCCACACTGCTATTCGACCTTTGTTTATGAAAGCTCAAACTATTGCCCGTGAATTGGCTCTGCTAGCTCTACCCCAGTTATCGAAAGCGCAAAAGAAATTAGCGCAGGCGCAACCCCGTGAATTGCAGTTGACTCTAGAAGAGATGATGGTAAAAGCGATCTCTACCCTCAGAGAAGAGACTCAAGAAGCCTTAGAAGCCGCAACAGCAGAATTACAACGCAGTAATGACAGACTATTGAATAGTCAAACTAGAGCTAGTGACGTTGAAGGTGCTAGACTAATGACCACAGCAGCGATCGAATTGGTTCAAGCAGCAATCAATCGATTGGGAACCGCGCTGGAAATGCCTGAATTAATTAACAATTTCAATCGTCCTGATGTCCGTACTTATGCCCTACAATTGTTGGTCAAAGCTACGGTTGAAGCAGATGAAATTGATACACTTTTGAGCAAAAGTATTGTAGATTGGCAGCTAGGTCGTTTACCCAAAATCGATCGAGATATTCTCAGACTAGCAGTAGCAGAAATAGTTTACATGGGTTTGGAAGAAAGAATCGCCATCAATGAGGCGATAGAACTGGCAAAACGTTATAGTGACGACCAAGGACGAAAGTTGATCAATGGTGTCCTGCGTCGAGTCACCGAACAATTAAAACCGAGCGCAGAAGTTGAAAGTTACGAGTAAGATATTTTAAAATCGCTGGTTTAATTTGCTCCCCGCTCTCTTGAAAAGATGCTCTACTTGGGGCGAGTGCGAGTGGATCACCTCCAGGGAAACCCCAAGACGGCACTTTTCGCTCCCCGTTTTCTTAGCAACTACCGTAATTTCTAATTCATAATTCATAGCTCATTATTCATTATGGTTTTCAATTGGTTTCGTCGGAAGTTTGATCAATCTGAGTCTGAGCCAGTACCAGAGACTGAACAGGTAGAAGAATCTGCTGTAGAAGAAGAGGAACTTGTTACCGGAGCGGAAGCAGCTACAGTCAGCGAGGAGGTTGCGACTGACTATTTAGCCTGGGCAAAAGCAGCCTATCAAAATATTCAGCAGCAACAGGAATCAGCAGCGGTAGTGGAGCTAGAGACTGAGATCGCCAGCTTGGATCTTGAACCAGTCGCCGTCGAAACTAGTGACGCTACTGCTGATGAGCTGGAAATCGCCACAGATAGCTCAAATATTGAGCCAGATCTAACAGCATCCGACATCGAACCCACGATCCTGATTGATGAACCTGAAGACACCCAAGAAATCGCAGAGAGCGTCCCGATTTGGGCACGAGATGACCGTCAGCAGCGATTAGAACAGCTCAAAGCTTCAGCGATCGAAACAGCAGAACCCGTAGCATCTACAGCGGATGTCGAGCTAGATGATGACTTTTTGTGGTCGGCGAAAGTGCTTGCCGATCGCGGACGGACACCAGAACAGGTATCATTAGACGAGATTAACTGGCTCAAAAAATTACGCCAGGGATTAGACAAAACTCGGCGGGGATTTGTCAATCAATTAAAAGCCCTGATCGGTCAAGGCCCATTGAATGCAGATGCGGTAGAATCGATCGAGACGTTACTGCTCCAAGCCGATGTTGGTGTCGAAGCAACTGATTATGTGATCGAGACATTGCAGGCAAAATTACGCCAGGAATCCTTGGCACCAGACGAAGCAGTCGCCTATCTCAAGCAAATTTTACGCGACTTGCTCGACAAACCCTTCCAAGAAAATTACAGCACCGAATTTTTGCCCATCCAGAATCAATTAAATATCTGGCTACTAGTCGGAGTCAATGGAGTTGGTAAAACTACCACCATCGGTAAACTCGCCCACATGACTCAATCGTCAGGTTATAAATGTCTGATTGCCGCTGGAGACACCTTCCGTGCTGCCGCAGTCGAACAGGTGAAAGTATGGGGACAGCGCAGTGGCATTGAAGTAATTGCTAATCCAGGCCAAAATACCGACCCCGCTGCAGTAGTTTACGATGCAATTAGTGCCGCTCAAGCAAGAGAAACTGAGTTACTATTAGTCGATACCGCCGGAAGATTACAAAACAAAAAAAATCTGATGGATGAGTTGAGCAAAATCCGCCGAATTATTGATAAACAAGCGAACGGTGCCCAGGTTGAATCTTTATTGGTACTTGATGCTACTCTAGGCCAAAATGGTTTGCGTCAGGCGCAGGTATTTGCCGAAGCCGCTAAGTTAAGTGGTGTGGTATTAACCAAGCTAGATGGTACCGCCAAAGGTGGTGTCGCGCTAGCAGTAGTGCAACAACTTGGCTTACCAATTCGGTTTATTGGTGCTGGTGAAGGTATCGAAGATTTACGACCATTTTCTAGCTATGAATTTGTTGAAGCTTTATTAAGTGGTTAGGAATTATCAAGTATGAATTATGAACCACAAATTATGTCAGTAGCTGCTCTTGAAGAGTTAGTAGCAAATCTCCATCGGCAACAAAAGAAAACTCACGAGCTACTGAGTAATTTAGGTTTCGCACTACGGAGTTTTAAAAATCTCAATCAATTTTTGGAACTAATTCCGCTAATGGTAACGCGGGTTACTGATGCTGAAGGTGGAGCAATTATTCTATTCAAAAAAACTGGTCAATTACAAATTCAACAGTTACATTGCCAAGGTGAAAATAGCTGTAGCAATCTGCGTCAAAGGATTGAAGCAGCAATTTTCCAAACTCTTACAGATGGATCTGAAAGTCGAAAAATTAGCTTTCACCCCGATTTTTGGGAAAAATTAGAAAGCCGAATTGAACTAGATATTGACTATACAGTCAAGGTTTTTAAGACCCCAATTTTACTCGAAGGTGGTGAAAGAGGGCGACTTTATGTATTTACTCGCAATCCTAATTATGAGTGGACAGACGATCGCCAAAAACTATTGCAATTAGTCGCCGATCAAACTGCTGTAGCGATCCATAATGATGAATTAACGGTAGAATTACGCAAGAAAGAACGACTCGATCGAGAGTTGGAAATCGGTGCCGAAATTCAAGAAAGATTACTACCAAAAAAGTTTCCAGATATTCCTGGCTTAGAATTAGCCGCCTGTTATCTCAATGCCAATCATGTCGGTGGGGATTACTATGATTTTATCCCTGCTAACTACGATCGACTCACCAACAACTCAGCCGATCATCCCATCACCAATAAATGGAGTATCACGATCGGCGATGTGATGGGTAAAGGTGTCCCCGCAGGGCTAATTATGACCATGACGCGGGGGATGCTCCGAGCGGAGGTACTAAATGGTCATTCACCCGCACGCATTCTCCAACACCTCAATCGGGTAATGTACGAAGATCTCGAAAATTCGAGTCGGTTTGTGACGTTATTCTATTCAGAATACGATCCTGTGACCAAAATCCTCACTTATACCAACGCCGCCCACAATCCGCCGCTATATTGGCACGCGGCGACAAATCGGATTTCGCGCTTGGATACCCAAGGGGCGTTAATTGGGTTGGAAGCTGATTCCCGCTACGAGGAGGCTCAAGTCCAACTCCATCAGGGAGATACGATTATTTATTACACTGACGGCTTTACCGATGCGGCAAATCAGGACGGGGAACGTTTCAACGAGGACAATCTGATCCACACCTTCCACACTGCCTGTCAACAGCAGCTAACTTCCCAAGCTACTCTAGACTATATTGTCTCCACTTTGAATAGCTTCATGGGCAACAATCGAGCCAATGGTGATGATATGACTATGGTGGTGATGAAAGTTGATAGTTGGGCGGTTAATGACTAACTAGGATCTAAAGATATCCAAAATCCTGAATTTATAACTCGCTGGATATCGCTTTCAACTTTCAACTTTCAACTACTTCAATTTATCAATCCACTCGCGCGCCTGTTGATAACCGCCAATATCCTGTTGTTGTCGAAATAATTTTGCAGCTTGACTGAGATCGGATTTGGCACCATAGCGATCGCCGATACCATGTCTGCTGATTGCTCGATTATAATAAGCATCAGCGAAACTGCGATTGCAGCGAATAGCTCGATTGAAATCGCGAATCGATGCAGTCAGATTGCCAGCCATCGCATGGACATTTCCTCTAGCATTGTAAGCGTCAGCACTATTAGGGGCAAGTTCGCTCGATCGATCGAAATCCACAATCGCACCAGGGAGATCATTGAGCATCACTTTAGCAAAACCACGATTGCTATATGCGTCTAGTCGATTCTCTCGCGGTGAGGCTCCGTCAACGGGATGAGTTTTGAGAAATTCTGTATAATCAGAGACCGCACCAGCATAATCTTCCTGCTCCTGTTTTTTGACACCCTCCTCAAATAAATTGGCAGTAGTCGGAACAGTATTAGCTTGATATCGTTCCAATTGCTTCCCCAGAGAGGCTTGGGGTGTATATCCTAATGCATACTCCGCTTGACCAAACTCACAGGCACTAGCCAACGTAATGAGTGCAACAGCAGTTTGAATAGGTTTAATAGACTTCTTGCATGATTCAAGGCTCATATTTACATCTTAACCAATTTTCGTTCGCATAGCGTTTTTCGCAAGAAAATTGAATACTTGATAACTAAAATTAAATTTATGTGTCAGCAGTTGCAAACCTCTACCGATAAAACCATATAATTGTTAACATTGGTGAAGAATTTGCAACATACTGGGAAAGCGCAGTCGTTATGGGTCGATTAGGGGTTTTACTACTGAATTTGGGTGGACCGGAGCAATTATCGGATGTGCGTCCGTTCTTATTTAACCTGTTTTCCGACCCTGAAATCATTCGGATTCCGATTGCTGCACTCCAGAAGCCGTTAGCATGGATTATCTCGACTTCCCGCGCGAAAAAATCTCAAGCGAATTATCAGAAAATCGGTGGTGGATCGCCACTGCGAAGAATTACAGAAGAGCAAGCACGGGCATTAGAAGCTCAGTTGATAGCGCAGGGTGAAGATGCCAAGGTTTACATTGGAATGCGCTACTGGCATCCATTTACTGAAGATGCCCTGGCGGAAATTAAGCGAGATGGGATCGAGCAGTTAGTAATTCTCCCCTTGTATCCCCAGTTTTCGATTAGTACTAGTGGTTCGAGTTTTCGGTTAATTGAAAAAATCTGGCAGGAAAATCCCGAACTCAAGCCGCCACAATATACAGTTATTGCCGATTGGTATCAAGAGCCTGGTTATCTCCAAGCCATGACTGAACTGATTACGACCGAAATTGATAAATGCCCCAATCCCGATCAAGCGCATGTATTTTTCAGTGCTCATGGCGTACCTGTCAGCTATATTGAAGAAGCTGGCGATACCTATCAATCTGAGATTGAAGACTGCACCAGGCTGATTATGCAGACACTGGGGCGAAAAAACGAACATTCTCTGGCTTATCAAAGTAAAGTTGGCCCAGTCGAGTGGCTCCAACCATATACTGAAGATGCGATCGTCGAATTAGCATCACAAGGGGTTGCTGAGTTGGTAGTAGTACCAATCAGCTTTGTTTCTGAACACATCGAAACCCTCGAAGAAATTGATATCGAATATCGAGAAATTGCCGAAGAAGTGGGCATTCACATCTTCAACCGGGTGCCTGCGCTAGATACCAACCCTGTTTTCATCCAAACACTCGTAGATCTAGTCCTCAGAGCAGCCGCAGCCCCCAGTCTGGAGATCGATCGAGTCACCCAGATGAAGAAGAAAATCAAGATGTATCCTCAAGAGAAGTGGGAGATGGGTCTAACTAACGCTGCTGAGGTCTGGAATGGCCGTTTGGCGATGTTGGGGTTTATTGGGGTGATCGTCGAAATATATACTGGTCGCGGGCCGTTGCATTTGTTTGGGATACTTTAGATTAGTTGAAAGTTGAAAGTTGAAAGTTGAAAGTTGTTGCTTAGATCTTTACCCCACCCCAGCCATCCCCTTGGAAAGGGGGGTTGGGGGTTAAAGATCTGGAAGCGAAGTCTAGTAGAGTTCTATAGCTTTACGCCCTTACACCCCAATAGCCACAGCTACTAACCGAGCAATTAGCGTGAGTAAGATGAGATGAATATTCAACGCTGGATTGCGCGACGACAGGCTCAATGGCAAGAGCTAGATGTTTTACTCCAACGCGCCGAACAGCGAGGAGTTAAATCTTTGAGTGCTAAAGAAATTAGCACTCTGGCTAGTTTGTATCGATCGGTAGCAGCAGATTTGGCGCGGGCAAATACCAATCAAATCGGCGAAACGATCGTCCAAGAACTTCAGGCGTTGACGACTCGCGGCTATAGTTTGATTTATCGTGGTTCTAGACGACAAGAATTACGTGATGCGATCGATTTTTATCGATGGAAGTTACCGCAGGTATTGCGGGAAACGTGGGGATATACAGCAATTGCTTTTGGGCTATTTCTGGTTGGTGCTCTAATTGCCTGGTGGTTTGCATGGCAAGATACTAGCTTTATGTCTCTCGTTGTCCCTCAGGGTATGATTGAAAAAGTACGCGATCGACATCAGCTTTGGATGGGGTCGATTTTGGGGACAGAACCCTTTGCTGCGAGTAGTATTGCCATTAATAATCTCACGGTCTGTTTTCGGATGGTAGGGGGTGGAATTCTGGCTGGATTGTGGACGATTTACGCCCTATTTTACAATGGATTATTAATTGGTGCAGTCGCGACATTGGTCGGACAAAATGGGTTAGCTTATCCAT
>JANYIT010000328.1 GCA_025358725.1 Chamaesiphon sp. GL140_3_metabinner_129_sub | reverse complement strand
GTCGAGAATATAGACTTCGGAACCTGGTTCCATCTCTGGTGGATCTTGTTGATGTTTGACACCGATGTATTCGGACTTATCGCCAAACTTCAAGTAAGCAGCAAGGGCACTGCCAAATCCATCGGGACAGTTATTATGGTAGAGAGTATAAATTTTTGACATAATCACATAATATCTGAGGATCGATGTCTGTTATTTCCCCAATAATGTAGTGTCCACTTATCAGACAAACACCTCAAGCGATTCTTCAGTTGCACCCCAGATTTCCCTGACTGGAGTGGTAGAGCGGATTACCTTTCATTCTGAAGAAAGTGGCTATACAGTCGCTCGACTCCAATCACCCCGCGCCCATGAGTTAACTACGATTGTCGGTAACTTTGCTAATATCCAAGCTGGACAAACTCTCCAACTTCAAGGTACTTGGAAAGAACATCTTCAGTACGGGCAACAATTCCAAGTTATCAAATACAGCGAGACTAAACCAGCGACGCTGACAGGGATTGAGAAGTATTTAGGCAGTGGTTTGATTAAAGGAGTCGGCCCCGTTACCGCTAAACGGATCGTGGCACATTTCGCGCTGGATACTTTGGAAATTATCGAACGGGATAGCAATCGCTTAATTGAAGTCCCAGGGATCGGTAAGAAGCGTGTCAAAATGATTCAACGTGCCTGGGTGGAACAGAAGGCAATTAAAGAGGTGATGCTGTTTCTCCAGAGTCATGGGGTTTCGACTACCTATGCGGTCAAAATCTTCAAACAGTATGGAGATAAATCGATCGCCATTGTCACGAATAATCCCTACCAATTATCAGAAGATATCTTTGGGATTGGCTTCCTCACAGCCGATCTCATCGCTCGAAATTTAGGTGTAGATCCCGCTTCTACTTTCCGTTATCGAGCTGGTATTAAACACGTTCTAGGAGAAGCCGCCGAAGATGGACATTGTTTCCTACCTCAACCAGAGTTATTGGTAGCAGCGACAACTAAACTTACGACTGACGAACATACCGCGACTGAGAATGCGGTGTTAGAAGTGTTGCGGGACATGAGTTTGCAACAGGATCTAATTCCGGAAACAGTCGAGGAAATTCCGTTGTATTTCCAACCCAGTTTCTTCTACACCGAACAGAATTTAGCCATTTCTATCCTCAAACTACTCGAACAGCCACAGTCAGTAGATTTACCCCGCGTCCGCAGTTGGATCGACAGGTTTACTCAAAGTCAGGGAATTAGTCTTTCCCCCGAACAACAGCAAGCGGTTGAAATGTCGGCGACGCAACGGGTGATGATTCTGACTGGTGGCCCAGGCTGTGGGAAGACGTTCTGTACCCGCACGATTGTCGCTTTATGGAAGGCAATGGATAAGAAAATTGCGCTAGCTGCACCGACGGGAAGAGCCGCTCAGAGGCTGTCAGAAATGGCGGGAATCGAGGCAAAAACCATTCACCGTCTGTTGGAGTTCGATCCGGCAACTAGAGGGTTTAAACGTGGTGTAGATGAACCTTTGCCTCACAATGCGATCGTCGTTGATGAAGCTTCGATGTTAGATCTATTTTTGGCAAATTCGTTGATTAAGGCGATTCGGACTGATGCTCATTTACTGATCGTGGGAGATATCGACCAATTACCTTCGGTGGGGCCAGGAAGCGTGTTGGGCGATCTGATAAAATCGGGTCGGATTCCAGTAGTCAGGTTGACTCAGGTATTCCGTCAAGCTCAATCGAGTGGAATTATTCGCGCTGCTCACCAAATTAATCGCGGACAGTATCCCACCCTGGAACCGATTTCCGATGCGCCTGTGTCGGATTGTCTGTGGCATAGTGGCGGCTTTGAACCGGAACATGGGGTGCAAACGATTTGCGAGTTGATTCGAGATTTTGTGCCCAGTTTAGGGTTTAATCCGGTTACGGACGTGCAGGTATTGTGTCCAATGACCAGAGGGGTGGTGGGAACTAGAAACTTAAATCAGGTGTTGCAAGAGTTGCTCAATCCTCCCGCACCTGAAAAAGCTCAAATTAATCGGGGTGGGGATATTTTGCGGGTAGGAGATCGAGTGATTCAACTTAAAAATGATTACGAGCGAGAGGTATTCAATGGCGATTTAGGGGTTGTTAGGGAGATCGATTCGACAGAGCATGAGGTGATGATTCAGTTTGAGGGGAGAGACGTTATCTATGATTATGCGGACTTAAATGAACTAGGATTGGCTTGGTCGATTAGCATCCATAAATCCCAAGGTTCGGAGTATCCGGTGGTGATTCTGCCGCTCTACATGCAGCATTACCTGTTGTTATCGCGGAATTTGGTGTATACCGGATTGACGCGGGCGAAGAAGTTAGCGATTGTGGT
>JANYIT010000304.1 GCA_025358725.1 Chamaesiphon sp. GL140_3_metabinner_129_sub | reverse complement strand
ACACCCATGTTGCGGGCGGTACCAGCAACGATTTTCATCGCTGCGTCAATGTCGTTAGCATTGAGATCGGGTAATTTGATTTGGGCGATTTCTTGCAATTGCGCCGTGGTGATTTCACCGACTTTTTTCTTGTTTGGTTCGTTGGAACCAGTTTCGATTTTAGCGGCTTTCTTGATCAGGATCGACGCAGGAGGTGTTTTCAGTACGAAGGTGAAACTACGATCTTCAAAAATCGAAATTTCAACTGGGATGACCGTACCAGTTTGTTCTGCGGTTTTGGCATTATATTCTTTACAGAATGCCATGATGTTTACACCATGTTGACCCAGTGCTGGGCCGACTGGAGGTGCGGGGTTAGCTTTACCAGCATTCAGTGCTAGCTTAACAATTGCGACTACTTTCTTTGCCATTTGATGTGTTTATTAGCCCTGTCTTTGGACTTGGTTAAATTCGAGTTCTACGGGGGTATCTCTACCGAAGATAGAGAGCAAGGCTTTTAGTTTACTCCGTTCGGGACTCACTTCAACGACCTCACCTGCAAAGTCCTTAAATGGACCAGACATTACCATTATTTTATCGCCTTCGGTCAGATCTGTCTTCACTACTGGCTCTTGTTCAAGAGCTTGTTTGAAAATCCGATCTGCTTCGCCGCGAGAAAGTGGTAGTGGCTTAACGTGTCCGCGTCCGCGTCCGTAACCGCGTTTTTGCTCTGAGCCAACGAAATTGATCACGTTGGGGGTATTTTTAACTACCTGCCATGCATCATCATCCATCGACATGCTCACCAAAACATAGCCTGGGAAAACTTTTTCCTCGGCGGGTGTCTTGGTACCATCTTTTTTGAGTCGGATGGTAGGGGTTTGGGGGATCTCGATTTGGTAAATTCGATCGCCCATCCCAAAGGAGTGAATCCGTTGTGACAAGTCAATTTTGACTCGATTTTCACAGCCAGATGCTACTTGGACAGCATACCATCTCGCAGGTTCTTTGGCTTTAGGCCCACGATCTCGTTCGTCGAGATCGTCATCGATATCTTCGTCTCTGATAAAACTCATACAAACACCTTACCAGCAGCCCAGCTAAACAGGTTGTTGACCAAATAAATGGTCGTAGCTGATAAAGACACCATCGCAATTACAGCTAAGGATTCACTAATCAGTTGTTGACGGCTGGGCCAAATTACTTTGGTGAGTTCGGCTTTACTATCTTGGATGAGTTGAACCGGATTGAATCCAGATGTCGATTCAGCTAATGCTGGTTCAGTTTTGGGTTCGGCTTTTTTGACCATAGTCTCTAACTCTTCTTGACGATGAGAGGATATGAGGTTGACAGACTACCAGTTTACCTGAAATTTTTGTCTCCTGCTCAGGCAAATTGTGTTGTCATAGTTGAGATTAGTTACTTTGAAAATCACCTAAATTTTGTAAGAGTGTTGGTAGAGCTTCGTCTTTGGCAGCAAGGCTCAGAAATCTGGCCATCCACAAATTACTCATTAATTGTTGCAGCATCGACATCGTAGTGTTTGTCTGTATGTGAATCTACTTACTTAACAAAAAAACGCCTCACCGTATTTCCGTAGATCGACGCTGTTGGCAATCGGGGTATGTAGACAAGAATGTAGCAGTGGAGAAAAAACAAGTAGCGGAATCCAAACCGAAATTTATTTCTTTTACTAATTATCTAGTTTCCGATGTCCGCACCCCTCTATTGTGATTATGCCCATTTATGAGCAGATTGCATCAACCAAACAGCATCTATCTTGAAATAAGGTTCTTATAATGATGGCTACTCAAGCTTCCGCTCATTCCGAATCGATGTCCCTCCTGATGAATTATTATCAACAGCCCAGCATCAGAGTTCGCAATCAGTTAGTTTTATTGAATGCTGGTCTAGTTAGACAAATTGCTCACCGGATTGGTCGTCAATGTGCGGAACCCTATCAAGATTTGGAACAGATTGGTTACTTGGGCTTGATCCGTGCGATCGAACGCTTTAATCCCCATCAAGGGTGTGCATTTAGCTCTTTTGCAGTTCCTTATATCAGAGGGGAGGTTTTGCACTTCCTGCGCGATAAGAGCAGTGTCCTGAAGATTCCTCGCCGCTGGCAAGAACTCCAAAAAGAGGGTGAAAAAGTCCGTCAACAACTGACAGCGAAGTTGGGTAGAAAAGTTCGGGATGAAGAAATCGCTGCTGTCTTGAATGTTTCTGTAGACGAATGGCGCGAAACTCAAGCAGCAGAACATAATCGTCAAGCTTTAAGTCTAGATGCTACTGTGGGACAAATGTTGGATTGTCCAGTTACGTTGGGTGATAGTCTCCCGGATACTCGCGAACAACAACGTCAATATGTCGAAGAAGAACGCCAACAACTAGAAGGTGCGATCTCGGAACTCGAATCAAAGACTAAACAAGCGATCGAATTTGTCTATATTAAAGGACTACCTCGCAAGGAAGCTGCGAAAAGAATTGGTGTCAGTCCAATGACAGTTACTCGCCATCTGCAACGCGGTGTTAAGCAGTTATCGACACTCTTACATCCAGAAGATGCTGTTTTGACTTAATTAGCTCGGCATGATGGATTTAAACCGCTACGTTTGATCGTGCATCCATTAAATTTTTACCCAAATTCAAGAACCCTAAATAATAGTGAGGAGCAATCCTCACTTTTTTGTTGCTCATTTGAAGATCGAGGCGAGGCGAGATTTCCGACTTCTCTCAAGAAGTCGGAAATCTCGCTGCTATGCAAATTGTCAGGCTAAGATTCACTATTATTGGGTAAAATCCAAAACCGATAAACCAGATACAGGATTATGCCGAAGATTGAGAGGGTAATCAGGGAGGTTATTAGTTGAAAAACAGTTTTGATCAGGGTAAGGCTCAATAATCCACCACCAGCGATCGCCAGTAGTTTACCACTCGCAGGAATGCTATGAAACCAGACCAAAAACTGTTGATAGCTGCTCCGAAGTGCATCAATCCCCAAGTTAGGAAAATCAACATCAACTTGGTTGAGCGAATCAGATTCTGATGTTGCTCTATTCTCTGCAAAAGAGGCTACACCACGTTGTGCGGCATCAAGCTTACTTTTCAAATCGCGGAGGCGGCTTTGCCAGTCTTGGGGTTGTGGGGAAGTCATCTAAATTAGTGAATAGTTGAATAGTGAATAGTCTTAAATCAAGAGGGAAATTGGAATGGATTTGCAAAAATTAACTACTCTCTAGTGCCTAATCCCTAATCCTTGATTACTTCAACTGCGATCACATCGATCGTATCTGGTGGAGTATCACGCACCAATTGACCTCGATCGACTTTGAGCAATTCACCGCAGTTGTTACACTGAATCTCGCTACCATTAACGCCTTGTAGCGGGTTGCTACAAACTGGGCATTCGGCTTCGACGATACTACGGCGCAGCCACCAGAAGAAACCTAAAAATCCGACGATGGGGGTAATAATCGCTAATCCAATAATGACTAGGGCTGATTTTACTAACCATCCTAATCCTAGACTACCCAATAATAGACAGATTGCTACAATTGTCAGCCAAGACTGAACCCGAGGGAGATTGACTTGAAATAGATTAGGGCTGTTGTTGTTCACTCAAGGTAGCTCCATTAAAACTGGAAACCTCGTCTTTTGGGATTGAGAGTGGTTCCATCCTCTATTTTATCAGGAATGGATGTTTGTTACCATTTAAGTATGAAAAGCTACGGTGAGCAATGGTAGAAATCCCAGCATGAGCCATGTCCACGATCGCAGATGATCTCGTTGAAACAGATCGATTCGCTCGATCACAGGTAGTTTCCGCGCATGAGCATCAGTAGATTCGGAAATCGCTAAAAGTGCCTCAATGCGTTGGTTTAGCCGAGTGACTGGAGCAGTTTGACTAAAGGCTGTACAGCAGTTTTCGGTAAAAACGGCTGTACTTTGAACGACTAATAGTAAGGCTTCGGCTACTAATAGCGGATCTGTTTGTTTGGATGCCCATCGATCGGCACGAATTTCTCTTAATACTAATAGTTCTTGCCACATCGCTTCAGTTTGCGGCAGCCAATTCGTAATTTGGCGAATCCATCCTAGCCAGAAAAAATACCAGGTATCGCGGTAGCGATAATGTGCCTGTTCGTGGGCTAAAGCCGCCGCTAGATGCTCTGTGCTTAATGTATCTAACAAGTACCTGGTGACAACTAATTCCGGCTGCCAGAAGCCGATCTGAGCAATATAGGGAGTCGATAGATCGAGCAGGCGCACATTTTTTCCGCCGAGTTTAGTGGTGGGGTAAGTGCGAACTTGCTGGAGCATTCGCCAACCTGCTTCAGTTAGTTTGAGTAAGTAGAATACCGCAAATCCCAAAAATCCGATCGCCACATTGTAACTCAACCAGTCGTTTCCCACCCACACCATCCGTCCGTGTGGCCCCATCCAAATTATGGAGATCGAACTAGTGAATAATAACAGTGGTGGTAATAAAAATATTGCTAGTGTCCGATCCCAACGATCAATCCAAGTATCCTCAATAGCCTCAGTCCAAGTGGATCGCAGTCCCCAAGCCAGCGCGAACATAGTAAATAATACAATTAGGTGCATTATTGTGACTCCTTAGCTGTGCGAATGGCTTTGAGCTTTTGAGCGATCGATTCTATTTGCTCTATACTGGCTCGATCGAGACTGTCGGCAAAGGCGGCGACTACATCGGGATTTCCCACTGCCAAAAATTGCTGCAACTGTTCGTAGGCTTGAATCGCTTGGGCTTCGGATTTTGAGAGCAATGGTTCCCAAATAAAGCTTCGTTCCTGTCGATTACATTTTAACCAACCTTTTTGAGTCAGCCGATTGAGGACAGTGGTGACTGAAGTATAGGCTAATTCTCGATCGGGATCGCTGAGGATGCGATCGTGAATATCTTTAACGGTGGCTGATTCTAATTCCCACACAAGTTTAAGAATTTCCGTCTCTAATGGCCCCAGCGAGAGGTTCTTGGGACGGTGGTTAGGCAGAGGAACCATGACATTTTTGGGCGATCTTCCCTTTAAGATTAACCTGTTTCGATCCCGAAGAAACTCTTTAGAAGTCTCAAGTTCGACACTCTGTCATTGGCTAATTGCTCTATTTGATTGTTAGATTGGTGAGAGTTATCAAAAAACTTATAGATTCTTATTAAACTGCAACAAGTTCTATCTACCGACATTTTTTATGACCTCGATCCAAGATCGCAACAATTCAGTCATTATTCCCAATCCGGCTAAACCTGTCGCAGAGCCTTTACCAATAGATCTACCGGATAGTGCGGCTCAGATCTGGCTCTACTCTGGGATCTTCTGGATGTCGGTAACGATGCTCATCGGTGTCGTCGAAGCAGTGAAACTGTTCTATCCTGAATTCTTGCAGGGTATTCCCGCGCTAGCTTATGGTCGGCTGCGTCCGGTGCATATTAACATTGGTCTATTCGGCTTTATGAGCATGGGCTATTTGGGCGCGACGTTCTACATGGTGCCGCGTTTGACACAGACACCGCTATTTTCCGAGCGGTTAGGTTCGCTCACCGCCTGGTTTTGGAACTTCAATTTGCTGGCGGGTTGTCTGGGAATTATGATGGGCTTCAGTAAGGGGAAGGAGTATACCGAGATTCCGTTTCCATTTGATATGACGATCGGGATTCTGGTAATTGCGATCGCGGGCAACTTATTCTCTACAATTACCTTACGACAGGAGCGGCGGGTATATGTGTCGCTGTGGTATATTCTGCTAGCGATTATTCCCTTTCCGATTTACTACACCTTGGGTAATGCGTCCAAATTTAGTGGGATTGAAGATGCGATTATCAATTGGTTCTATAGTCACAATCTGTTTGGAATTTGGCTGACTACTCTGGGTTTAGCCACGTTATATTACATCGTTCCTAAGCAGGTAAATAAGCCCCTGTACAGCCACATTATCTCATTTGTCGGATTTTGGACATTGGCGGCGTTTTATCCCTGGAATGGCGGACATCACGTCATCTGGGGGCCAGTTCCGATGTGGGTGATGACGGCTTCGG
>JANYIT010000299.1 GCA_025358725.1 Chamaesiphon sp. GL140_3_metabinner_129_sub | reverse complement strand
CACCTTCACCTTGATGCTCGAACATGTATTGGAGATGTCCGATTAGTTCACCCTGCGAACCAGCCGGAATTGTCGGTTGGTGCATATGTAGAGCGCACGCAAACCCAGCAGTCAGATCTGCTAATCGCAGATTTGTGGTCGGCAAAAATACTAGTTCGGCATGGTTAACAGCAGCATTAATCTCAGCTTCCTGTCCGCAAATACTGGGCATTTCAGAGCCGATTTTGGCTAACTCGAAGGTAGGGGATGGAGTAGAAATCATGAGTAGCTCCTAATCTGACGATCGACCCAGAATACCAAAATAAATCCACACTGATCATAATGGCAGTCTGAAACTTAATCTTCATTGGTATGTACCTATTCAAAAATCAAAATGTTCTTATAAGAACATTTTGATGAAGCTTAGGGCTAAGAAAAGAGCGAGAAATACCGTCATGCTGACTTGGACAATGCCCATTTCCAAGCGAATGATCTAATGAACCAAAATTTGGATCTGACACATTCCAGCCGCTCGGATAAAACACCTTAAAATAGATTAACCCAAGTTGCTACCTATAACCTAAGCGGTTAGAAACCGCTCCTCGGAATACAAAGTCCGCCTACTCGGACTGAATTTCTTAGTCCGCGTAGGCGGACTTCGCATCATGAGGAGTGGTTTTAACCACTTTAATTGTCGGTAGCAACTTGGGTTAAATATTGATAGTCAATCTAAAACAGTGTTTTTGGTCGAACTCTATTTGCTTCATCTACTAACATAATTTTCTCATCACCAGTACTGAGATGTGCGATCGATCTCAAAACCTTCTCCAAACCTTGACGCAATTTAACCTCTTGAAGTGGTTGTCCTAAAATCATCAGATTATGCTGAGCTGTAATTGCCTTTGACGTGAGTAAATTTAGGGCTGTTTCTAACACTTGTCGATCAAGTCGATATTTTTCGATCCCTTCTAAAGTTAGGGCTTCTATTGTTTGATTAGCCGATTGGAGTTCGGTGAGCGTCGGTTCGGGATGTTGGGGACTATTGATGGCGACGGGTAATTGTCGATCGACCAAAATTCGGGCGATTTCGACTTTCGATCTAGTATAGAGATTAGACGTGGGCGGCACTTGTTGTAAAGCTGTGACAGCCGCATTTCGATCGCCTTGCATCAGCCGACAACGGGCTAAACCAAAGGCAGCGGTGGGATAATTGAGATCGGTGTGCTCAACCAATTCATACATTTGCGCGGCGAGAAGATATTTATTTCCTTGCTCAGCCGCGATGGCAAAAGCCAGTTTCGGCGCGAGTTCGCCAGGTAAATCAAAATATACTCGATCAAATGCTGCTTGCGCTTCCTGAGGACGATTTTGAGCGAGGAAAGATTTCCCCCGATACCAGTCTACCCGCCAATCCCAAGCATCTTGGATCGCTACTTGCTCTAGTACCATTTCGGCTTCGGTGTAGTTACCAATCGAGGCTACAACACCACGTTCGATTAAACTATTAGCTAGTCGGAGTTTCGCTTCGATCGATGTGGGTAATTGTTTAACTACTTGGCTTAACTGTTCGATCCGTGTGTCGAGATCTGGGAGCATACTGGCATTGAGGACAACATTGAAGCCTAGATCTTTGGCATCGATGAGTAAATGGGGCAAATGTAAGTAACTCGGCTTAATCGGGCTGAAATCGCCGCTAGCAGTGACTGATAATCGATCGCCATCGAATAAACTACTAGTCGCTGGGCGTGGGGTATTGGTTTCGACAGCGACAACTTCCCGCAATACGCCCAAAAGCTGCTCTGCCATTTCTTCGGCTGTCTGAAATCGATCATCTGCGGCTGTGGCTGTAGCTTTGAGCAGGAAGCGATAGAGTGATTCTTGGCTAGCAAAAATACGATCTGACTGGGCACTGGGCAAGGTATATTGATGCTCAGTGCTGAATCCAGAAATATTCGTTACTAATACGGCTAAAGTTCGGCCGATCGTAAATAAATCTGTGACAATTGTCGGGCCTTCGCCAGCTTCTGGAGCAGTATACCCGATCGTCCCATAAATATCCCCATCAGGGTCGTCAATCCTGCGCGCACCACCCAAATCGATTAATTTGATATCATCCCCTTCGAGCATGATGTTATCTGGTTTGAAGTCGCAGTAGACTAAACCTTGCTGATGGAGATATCCAAAAGCTCCGAGCACGCGATGAATATAGGCGATGGCTTCAGCTACAGGTAAAATCCCCCGCTCCTTCCGAATCTCCTTGAGCGTTTTACCACCCACATATTCCATCACAATATACCCCTCAGCATCATGAGTGACAAAGTTGTAAATTCCCACGATATTCGGGTGTTTGACTGCTGCCAAAAATTGCCGCTCGGCTAATGCTACCGCCGCACTCGCTGCATCTTCACTATTTAGTAACCCCTTCAGAACAACATACCGCGATAATAATCGATCGAATCCTAAATAAATCCAGCCTAAACCACCATACGCGATCGCGCCCTTCACTTCATACTGTGCGCCAACAACATCTCCAGGTGCCAAACTCGGTACAAAATTATATTTCTGTCCGCACTTGGTACAAAAGCCTTTATCTCTTTTAACAGCTTGATTACAACCCGCACAAAACCGTTTATTTTCAGGTACCTTCGCCTCTGCTAAAATCGCTAATTCGGGAGCGGTAGAAGGTAATTCAGGAATCGAAACTAATCCCGCACCCAGTTGACGGCGACTGCTTTTGCCCACTGTTGGCGCACTGCGACGGGTGCCACGGGAAGAGCGATTGCTAGTCGGACTCGAACCCGTTCCGGTAACAGAGGCACTGTTAGGCGCAGTTTTGAGGCTCTGGGAACTAGTTGAAACTGGTTTATTGCTTGCGGTTGCCGCGAGAGCAAGATCGAGTTCGGATTGAGATTTTAACGCCGCCATCCCACACGCATCGCAGTAACCATCATCGATCGAGCCTTTACAGTTGTTACGAGTACAAGTTAGTTGTGACATCCGATAGTACTGGGTTAAAGGAAGTATGTGCTTATATTTTAGAGTACAGGATCTCGACCATTGTCGATGGGTATGGCTAGCCTAACTTACAGTGTGCTTCTCCCCCTAGTTCGATCCAACCGCGAATCAGCCCAGATGTTGACTGAGCCGCCGCGCAGCGTCCGGTGTGATCGATCGCAATGACCCCACCTTCGCCATTCACTTTCGCAACCAAATAGTCAATTCCCGCCTGTGTCGCAGCGGCAGCATCCATCCCCCTGAACTGGACGAAATCAGAAATAGTCTTCGACAGTACCGTCCGTAAGAACTGTTCGCCATAGCCCGTTGCAGACACCGCACAGGTCTCATTATCGGCAAATACGCCCGCCCCGACGATCGGGGTATCGCCCACCCGTCCCCAACGTTTATTCACCAATCCACCCGTGGATGTCGCGGCTGCGAGATTGCAGTGAATGTCTCGCGCTACAGCCCCAATCGTCCCGAGCTTTTGGGAGGGTTTAATCCGCTCATGATCTAGAGTCATTCGCCCTGCTACCTGAGCTTCAGCTAATTGCTTAATTCGCGCCTCGGTAATGAAGTAATCGTCAGGATAAGTTTCGATCTGACAGAATTTAGCAAACTCCAACGCACCATCGCCCATCAAGAGGACATGTTCGCCATGTGCTAGCACCCGCCGCGCGAGGGAAATCGGATTTTTAATATTGCGGAGACAAGCCACCGCACCCGCTTGAAGGTTGCGCCCATCCATCAGGGCAGCATCCATTTCTACTTTGCCCTCAGCATTTAGCACCGAACCGCAGCCAGCATTGTACAACCTGTCGTCTTCAAGCAGACTAGCGCAATATTCTACTACGTCTAAGGCACTGTCACCGCGTTCCAGACGTTCGCGCCCCTGTTCTAAGATAGCGATGATACTCTGTCTAAATGCTGCTTCGCTGGCTTCATATTTCAGATCTTCGAGCGCACCAGCACCACCATGAATCATCAGAGAATAGGACATAAATTTAGTTGAAAGTTGAAGGTTAAAAGTTGAAAGTTGGGGAATTGAATTGCTGTTGTTCGATTGAAGGTTATTTGCTATACTTGTACCAATAATTGTACGAGTATAGCATGAAAGTTGTCTCCTTCAGTGAAGCCAGAAATAGCCTCAAGACGGTTCTAGATCGAGTGGTTGCAGATGCAGATTATACGATCGTGACTAGACGCGATGCTGATGACGTGGTGGTAATGTCGCTAGAGTCATTCAATAGTCTAATGGAGACAGTTCATTTATTAAAGTCTCCGGCAAATGCGGCTCATTTGGATCGATCGATCTCCCAGTTTAAGCAAGGAAAAGCAGTAGTGCGAGATTTGCAAGGGTGACTAGAAAACTGGCTTGGACAGATGAGGTTTGGGATAGTTATATTTATTGGCAAGGGCAAGATAAAAAGACGCTCAAAAGAATTAATAAACTAATCGAAGCGACGATGCGCGAACCATTTGAGGGTATTGGTAAACCCGAACCTTTACGCGAGAATTTAACGGGGTTTTGGTCGCGGCGAATTGATGAAACAAATCGGTTAGTTTATGCAGTTGAAGATGAGTATTTGACCATTATTTCTTGCCGATATCATTAATGGATCATCGCTACAATTTCTACTAGAAAACAATTCCCTCATAGACATCCTCGATCGGAAAAGTCAAATTGACAGATTTTAATTCAACTAAATTACCTGATTGATAGTCAATAATCTGCCAACTATCTCCATCATTTTTCCGAAACAGTTCGATCGACATCGCAGCCGCATCAACTAGTACATATTCTTGTAAACTCGGATTTTGCCGATACATCCTGAATTTATTACCTCGGTCATAAGCTTCTGTACTAGGAGATAAAACCTCAATAATTAAGCAGGGATAAGTAATATATTGAGTAGTTGACTTATCTCTCTCATTACACGTCACACTAATATCTGGATAGACATAATTAGTTGACTCGACAATATTCACCCTAGCATCAGAATTAAGCGTTTTACAGCCACTTCCTCGCAGATGAGTTTTAAGCAAAATCAATAAATTCCCAGCAATATCACTGTGATTGATACTTCCACCACTCATCGCATAAACTTCGCCATTAATATATTCATGACGCTCTAATTGTTGTTCCTCCCAGGCAAAATATTCTTCAGGTGTAAATCTTGGAAAATTTTCGCTTGCAGCAACCATCTTTAAACCTCAAAATAATCTGATCTATTGCAACAATACATCTGCAGGAATCCTTAAACAACGGTGGAGATTGCGAATCATTTCTAGTGTTGCGGAAAGTGCTGTCTTGGGGTTTTGTCCAAGTAGAGCCAATACGGTTCGTTTAAGCAACTACTTTTCTTATGTTAGTCCTCGTAGGCGGACTTTGTATCACTAGCGGCGACTTCAGTCGCTGGCTAACCGAACCGTATTGCAAGTAGAGCACCTTTCAAAACATTTCTGGAGATCGATCGTAGATCGTCAATTAATCTGACAAATCAACGTTGGAATCTCCAGGGATTAGCTCGTCTAAGATCCGAAAGCGAATGTGATTGATGGCTAAATCTCCCATCGAAATATGCTCCGGTTTGTCGGCGGCTTTCATTTTTTCAAACGAGATTCCCTTGCCGATTTCGGTGTGATACCAGGCTAAACCCATGAAAAACCGCTGGGGATATGGCCCCCGTTCGATCGTGTCGTCCATATTTGATTCCATTGGTAGCCAGCCGATTCCAGGTACATAAAACTCTAACCAGACATGGTTAAAATCGGGCTGAAGAGGCATGTTTCGTCGATCGGGATACTGCGGGCATTTATACCGCCCGATCGTCCGACAGGCAATTCCATTTAGACGAGAGAGGGCGAGGAGGACTCCGACATATTCACCGCAGGAGCCAACGCCACGCGCAAGGGCGACATCAGGGGTATCGATCCGGGGTTGGATGCCGTAGGATAGTCGATCGTAAACATAGTTACGAATTTTGAGCATCTTTCGTAGCACATTTGTTTCCGTACCAGCGGCTTCTGTTGCTGCCTGACGCATCGTTTCTGTATCCATCGCTAAATCGTCATCATCGACTAAATAGCGTTGTTCTAGCTCGGTTGGCGGGGTGGGGCTATCTTCAATATCGGTGGGGGCGAGGGAATATTTGAGTCCATACATTTCGATCACTGCTTTCCAGCCGATTAATCCGCCCTGATGGGGATTAATCCGATCGAATTTAAAGACTGCAACTTTTTGCCCTTCTTTTTCTTCGATCTCAAATTCATGTCCGATGGGTTCAAAATGGCGCACCCGTTGGCGGAGGGTATCGGAGGGTAAAGCAATCCGCCACTCAACATTGTTCAGGGTGACAGCTTCGAGGGGGAGCAATTCTTCGACGTAGGACATTTCCACCAGGAAGCCGTTGGAGAGGGTGTAGTGGGCGGCGGGGTTGTGGTGGATGTACAGTGGATGGATGAATGTTCGATCGCGGAATGTCAATTGGTAGGGCGATTTAGCATTAGGATCGTCGCGAATGTAGGGTTCTTCGTCTGCATAAGCAACATAGCAAGTCGGCTCTTCATCCCCAGGCGGATAAAATGTAATCCCCGTCGGGGAGCTAAACGGTGTGATCGCACTGAATTGAATTGTCCCAGTGGTACGATCTAGACAATAGACAGTTTGCTCGGCTCGATCGCATACCCAGAGATCGCCTTTATACATCGTCAGCGTTTCAGTCCCTACGCCAGGTTGGGGAATCTTACTCAGCAGTTCGCCCGTATTTCGATCGAACACATGAATATAGCCAGATTTCTGACAACTCACATATATATTTGATTCCCAGACAGCAACCCCTGTGACTGGATAAGGAAGACGAGTAAATGTAGCTGGAGTGAGAGTTTGACGATTACACGACAGTACTTCCTGTCCTTTGGCGAACCAAAATGTATCTTCCCAGAGAGTTAAACCAGTTACCCCAATCCAGTCGGAAACATGGTGCGGATTGAGAATAATTGTATTATTGGTGAGAGGATCGATCGAGACGAGATATCCGCGTACAGTATCGATCGCAAGTAACCGATCTCCATCAGCCGCAAGTCCTGATAGAGCATACACACCGATCGGTAGAATGGTAGGATGTGGCGATGGACGATTCTCGTTCCGAGAGGCTTCGCCAACAGATAATGTGCCTTCAGACTTGATCATGATGTCGATTCTGCTTCGCAGACACTCCGTGAACGAGATATTTATCAATCAGTATAGCCGCTATGCTCCTTGGGAGAATCGCACATCATTTATTTATGGCGGTATGCGATCGAGAATAATTAATTAATTTAAGGTACTTAATCTAAGTGGTTTCGCGGAGCCAAGAATCCCCAAAGGTTTATCGGTGGGGAGTGTCAATTACTCAAGTCCACTGCCCAAACTTCCCTGCATGATAATCTCGGTTCGCCGCCTGGATTTCGGCTTGCGTATTCATCACAAATGGCCCTGCGGAGACGATCGGTTCGCCGAAAGGTAGTCCATGTCCGAGCAATAG
Organism: Chamaesiphon sp. GL140_3_metabinner_129_sub; assembly: GCA_025358725.1. GTDB lineage: Bacteria > Cyanobacteriota > Cyanobacteriia > Cyanobacteriales > Chamaesiphonaceae > Chamaesiphon. The sequence continues at coordinate 14,925 of JANYIT010000299.1, read as the reverse complement.
CACAGCATCAGTGAGGGCTTCGATCTGGAGCTTGTCGCCGTCGTAGTTAAATTCGGTGAGGGTGCGGGCGGTGGTTTCCTGCTCGTTGACGCGGAGCTTGCCGCCAATTGTATAGCAGAAAATTGTATGCTGGGCTGGAATGGTCAATTCTAACTTTCCGCCCGATCGGAAGTCGATCGTGGCGATTTGGATGTCCACCAGTGGTTGATATCCGCCGCTAGTACCTGCCCATTCGCCTGAGATGGCATTGATTTGGACGCGATAAGAAATCGGGGCAAGTTTTTGATAAACTCGGCAAGAAGTTGGTAGCCCATAGTTAATCCAGTTGATATGGTGAAAGCAAATCAACCACCCTGATTTAATTATGAGCGATCAAAAACCAGCTATTGTGTTCGATCAAGAAATGGCTGCTCGCTATGACAAAAGTTCTGCTAAATTCGCTCCAATCCGTGACACACTTTTTTTGCTCATTCGTGTGATCCTGTCCGATCTTCCAATCAATGCTCGAATCCTCTGCGTCGGTGTCGGTACTGGCTCAGAATTGCTAGATCTCGCCCAAGCATTCCCACAATGGCAATTTACCGCAGTAGAACCTTCCGCGCCGATGCTGGATATCTGCCGCCAACGGATTGAAGATAATGGCATCACATCACGCTGCACTTTTCACGAGGGTTATCTCGATTCACTACCCTCAGCAGACTCGTTTGATGCGGCGACTTGCCTGTTTGTTTCTCACTTCATCATCCAGCCAGAGGAGAGAAGCAACTTGTTTCATCAAATCGCTTTACGACTTCGCCCACAGGGGTATTTGATTAATGCCGATCTCGCTTACGATCTTTCTTCCTCAGACTATCCAGGTATTCTGGAGATTTGGTTCCAAATGAGTAAATCTGCTGAAGCACCAGCGGAGCAAATCGAAAAGATGCGTCAAGCCTATGGTACTTTAGTCGCCATACTACCACCCGCAGTAGTCGCCTCAATTATTGCGGCGGGGGGCTTCGATGCACCTGTATTGTGCTTTCAGAATCTGCTGATGCACGCTTGGTATACAAGACGAACATCGATCGATTAAACTCTCATTAATGTGACGCTAAGATCCCCGACTTCTCGAAGAAGCCTTTGGATCTGGTATGTTCTAGTAGCCCTACGAAACTATTACTTTCTACATCTTTTGTCGATACTCCCATTTCTGAAAAGCGAGATCGTAGGCATATCCCTGACGCTGATAAAAGACACGCCACGCAGCTACTCCTCGCACGATTCCCCAGGAAGTTAATATATATAGTGACCAAGGAACACCAAAACCAGTGAAGAAGTTGATGGGGATCAGACAGGCATTAACGATCGCATATTTACCAAATCGGTCTTGCATTTTCGAGCGGCGATAAATATTAAATTGTTGATGTTTTTCGATTTCACCATGCCGATCTATCCACTGATTTTTTGCAAGTTCGATCGAGTCAGGAGAGATACTGAGTTCTTGGGCAATTTCTAGCAACTGTGGATGGGATAGATCTGGATCTAAAGTAGAACGATTCGCCAGTGCAATATTCAGAATTTCTTGAATATCTTCCTGACTATAAGAACGAGTTTGCGCAGTGTGAATATCTATCATCACGATCGAGATTATTGCTAAATATTAATTTTGGAAATGAGTATGAATAGCTTGTTCGTAGTTACTTACAAAAAAGCTACCCATACCGATCGATTTACCTAGTTTGCTGCTACAAGATAGGGGCTTGCCATAACTTGCCATATCTCTAGAGCCTTAGCAACCAACTCCGCTCCCGCTTTTTCTGGCGATCCGGTATCAAATGGCGGAGCGGGATTATACTCTAGTAATAGTTGGATCATCTTGGCGATTTCCTCACCATAAAGGATGCTGGCGATCGTCAAACCAAAATCGATACCCGCTGTCACACCGCCACCTGTAATCCGATTGCGATCGATCTCAACCCGCTTGGTGCTCACCTCAACACCCAATGCAGCTAGGCGTTCGCGCACTCCCCAGTGAGTAGCCGCTCGATAGCCGTTCAGTAGTCCTGCCTTTGCCAGAAATATCGATCCACCGCAGACAGAGGTGATGAATTTAGCGGTACTGCCTTGTGTTCGTAAAAATGCCAGTATCTCTGGATCGTCTTCTATCGCTGGCTGTCCAATACCACCACCGATACAGATCACATCTAAGCGTGGGCAATTTTCAAAAGTAGTATCAGGTAAAACCATCATCCCGTCATCGGTTTTGACTGGATCGAGTGTTTTCCAGATCCGATGAATTTGGACACCAGGTAGCCCGCTAAAAACCTGCTGTGGGCCGACAATATCGAGGGATGTCATCCCAGGATAAAATACCAAACCAATCATGCACTGTTGTGAATCAGTCATAGCTCAATTTCTCTGTGTAATGATCGCAACGAAGTCTATAGTGTCTATACTAAAAGTGAAAACCGATCGCGCATAGTCCTCGATCGGGTACTCTTTTGGAAACTATGAGCGGTTCCTTACATCCTTATATTTGCGGAGATCGATCAAGTAAAGAACGAACAAGATTTACGATCGCATGTCATCCCCACAATTAGCGAATATTTTACGACGACTCGATCGGGTATCTTTTTCTTTGACCAAATGCCTTTGCTAGATCGCAATCTTCAAAGAATACTAAAAGTTGCATTGTCGATCGAACATAATCCCGTCGCGCGTTATTTAACCGAGCATCATGCACCCGTACACGAGGAACTAGTAACATCGCCCAAAGTGTGGAGTATTATTTGTCCTCGCCCCGATCATTGGCATGTAATGGCGGGGCCGATTGTCAGTCGCGGACAACTGGTAGGTGCTGTGGGTTGCACCCGCGATCGATCGATGCCTGCTTTTGATACTCAAAATCTAGCCGATCTGAGTGGGATCTGCTTACATCTATCGATTTGGGCGGCAACAGTCAGATCTTTACCTCAATCTTTCAAAACCGATTCGGCAAAGCCGACACTTCGCGAACGATTGACAGCGCGGGAATTACAAATTGTCGAATTGGTCGCTTTGGGGCGTACTAATGCCGAAATTGGGACTGAGCTGTGGATTACTGAAAATTCTGTCAAGCAGGCTTTGAAGCGGATGTTTCGCAAGCTGGAAGTGTCATCTCGTGCTGAGATGGTGGCACAGCTTATGCAACTAAGAGTTGGTGCGATTGCCTGATATTGGGTGAAACGATATAGTAAGGTTACAGTCTGTCTATTTTTAGAGGATGCTCTTGATATGCTATCTGAGTCCGTGAAAGCTTTTAACGATCGAGTAGCCGCTTCCCGAGAATTGCAGAGTGAACTTCGAGCCGTAACTTCCCCAATAGCTTTTTTGGCTCTAGCAAAAGCAGAGGGACTCGATCTAATTGGGCAAGATTTTCAGACGATGGTGCAGCAGGCTTATCAGCAGTGGATCGAGCGGTTAGATCCCAAACTGAGTGAGTTTTTTAGCCGAGTTCACACCGAAAAAGAATTAGACGAGCGGTTAAAAGCTTGTCGATCGAATACTGATGTAATTGCATTGGCGCAGCAGTGTGGAGTCGAGCTGTCGGAGGATGACTTGCAGCAGGCGGCAACGGTAGCAGAGTCCCTGCCTGGCTTCAGCTTTGAAAAGCTGTGGTTTCGAGGGTTAAACTTAATTGGGTAAAGACAGAGCTGTAACCCTCCCGATAAATTTGGATTTGTGGTGTGAACAAAGTATTCTTACTGCTTAAAGTGTTGATAGTCTCTAGTGTCAGCTTGCTGACAGTACATCTGCTTCAGGATACTCGAACATTGACAAAAAAAGAGCTACCCCAAGCGATGCAGCCTCACCATATTCCATTAACGGCTCGATCTATTGCCCCATTTCGCCTCATCACAGATCGGCTATCAATGAAACAAATAGTCGAAGTTTTTGGACTACCTGACAAAGATATTGGGAGCGGTATTTACATTTATGTCTATAACTTGAAAGATCGATCACAGGTACGAATCGGCACTCCCAACGGCAAGCAGATTCTATATGTAGTGCATTCGCTGGAGAATGGGCAACAACACGATCTCTTTAGAAAGGGATCGCCAGAGATCGGTTCAGAAAGAACAGCAAAAGGGATCGATCTAAGTACCTGTAATTTTCTCAGTCAGTGGCAGATTAAACCACAAGAATTGGAACTTGCTAGTTGCGATCTAGAACACAAGCAAATGGATATGTTAATCGCTAACTATACTGTTAAAGGTACCGATGCAGCGATCGCCGAAAAGTTTTTGCAAGCAAGATTTCAGATGGGAAAGCTCCGCTATATTTGCTGTGGCTGGGAAACCGCTGGTAAGAATGGAGTATATCGAGACAAAGATAATTATAGTTATGAGATCTCCATGTCCTCTGGTGAAACTATCGAGAGAGACTGGCCTAAAATTAGACAATTTTATGTCGTAATTACTAAATACCTCACAGATCCTTAGAGAATGTTTGAAAAGTCTAAACTCCAATGAATAAGCGGACGTACTTGTCGAATCAGTATATGTAGCTGTGGTGTCAATCGTTGGCGTAGCCTACCGGAGGTAATCGCCTGCGAGCATCACAATTTCTCCTTTTTGATCAAAATGCACAAATGTATGTGGCTGTAGGGAAATGATATCGGCATCTGATCAATCCCTGAATCCTAAAACTTCTTTCAATTGTTTGATAACATAGTCTTGCCCCTGGATCATCGATCCAACTCTAATTTTTTGAACCATATGTCCAGAAACAATTAACAAACTTTTGTTGCTCATGATACATTAGAGCTGTCTCACCTATGACTAGGATGAGGGAAGTGAATTTCTCAATCCAGATTATTTAGATAACTTCCACAAAAGTCTCAATTTCAGCCTAGAAAAAACGACCAGATCGTCATTGCAGCAAAGGATACAGCGTTTAATGAAAGTTCTTTATGACCCGGACAAGGATATCTTACAAATTACTTTCATCGAAATGACCGTGGAGGAAACGGCTCAAATCGCACCGGGATTGGTATTAGATTACGATGTGGATGGAAATATCATTGGAGTAGAGATCGCCAAGGCATCAACCAAGGTAGATAGCCCTTACGCTATTGCCTACCTCGTTGGCGAAGCAAATGTTGATAAGCCTCGACCAAAAGACAAGGATTAGGCAGGAGTCACTAGATACGATGTCTCAATCATCACTGATCCATGACTCTTTTCCGACCAAATCGATAATATGTCCTCTCAACAAATAATCTTCCTCTGCTAATAACCGTTCAACCTTCTGCCATTGGCGATTGCTAAAATACTTCCTCAGTTCATAGATACGTTGCTGTCGGCCTACTGAGCCTCGCGCCACCAAAGCACGAACCTCATCCTGAAAGTCAGTAATGCAATATTGATGAATGGCAAGCATAATCATGTCTCCATGTATGAATTAGAACATCAAAATCAGCAGACAATTTATACTTCAGAGGTATCCTAAATCGGCATTCTTCAAAACATATCTGTATTGTAAGTTACTGATTCAAAAAAAGGAGCAAATTATTTAGCTCTTAATATTTTTTAAGCAATTCAAATCCCATTCAATATTGATTTAAATATGACTGATGCAATGCGAATCTTGATGTGTGCTCCGCATCATTACGAAGTAGATTATGTGATTAATCCGTGGATGGAAGGAAATATCCATCGCTCATCGCGCGATCGAGCCGAGGCACAGTGGGATCAACTTTACCAAGTATTGAAAACCTATGCGACGATCGATCTAGTCGAACCGCAGCAGGGCTGGCCAGATATGGTATTTACGGCAAATGCGGGGTTAATATTGGGCGATACGGTTGTCCTCAGTCGTTTTTTCCATCCCGAACGGCAGGGCGAGGAACCTTATTTTCAACAGTGGTTTGAAAGTCAGGGCTACAAGGTACATACGTTGCCGAAGAGTTTGCCATTTGAGGGCGCGGGTGATGCGCTGATCGATCGAGCGGGTGGCTGGTTGTGGGCGGGTTATGGCTTTCGCTCGGAACTCGATTCTCATCCCTATTTAGCCCAGTGGTTGGATGTTGAGGTGCTATCGCTGCGATTAGTCGATCGACGGTTTTATCATCTGGATACCTGTTTTTGTCCGCTCACTGATGGGTATTTGTTATATTATCCGGCGGCTTTTGATAACTATTCCAATCGTCTGATTGAGTTGCGAGTTCCGGCTGAGAAACGGATCGCGATCGAGGAAGCGGATGCGGTGAATTTTGCCTGCAATACTGTGAATATCGAGCGAGTGGTGGTGATGAATAAAGTCAGCGATGGCTTGAAGCTGACATTAGCAGCGCGCGGTTTTAATGTGGTAGAAACACCGCTGACAGAATTTCTCAAAGCGGGTGGAGCGGCTAAATGTTTGACGCTGCGGGTGACAGAACCACCGCAAGCATCGCCCCAATTGTCTACAGTTCAAAACCGCACAATTAAGCTGGAGGGTCATTTATTGGATTCTGGTTTGGTAAATCAAGCCCTAGATACGATCGTGGCGGGGGGTGGTAGTTTTCAAGTCGCCAACTTTAAGCTCGGCGAACAGCGATTAGATACCTCGGTGGCAGAGGTGAAAGTTTCGGCTCCCGATGCGGCAGTGATGGCTGACATTATGGGGCAATTGATCGACCTGGGCGCGATCAATGTGCTCGACCAAACCTTGGATGCCACTCTAACCGCTGTGATCCAAGCAGGAGTGGCTGCTGACGATTTCTATGCGACTACGATCTATCCCACCGAAATCTCGATCGAGGGTGAGTGGATCAAGGTGCAGGGACAACGGATGGATGGGGCAATTGCCGTGACGCACACCCCTACAGGTGTCGTTGCTCGGTGTAAACTGCTGCGAGATTTACAGGTGGGTGAATCTGTCGTAGTTGGTAGCTCAGGCATTCGCACCAAACGCAACACCACGACGCTGAAAAAGAATACCGAAGAATTTAGCTTCATGGGGGCGGGAGTATCCAGCGAACGGCGGGTGGAACTAGTCGTCGAACAGGTGGCTTGGGATTTGCGCCGGATTCGCGATCGCGGTGGCAAAGTTGCCGTCGTAGCGGGGCCAGTGGTGATCCATACTGGCGGCAGTGAACACTTGAATCAACTGATTCGGGAAGGCTATGTCCACGCTCTATTGGGGGGCAATGCGATCGCCGTCCACGATATCGAACAATCGTTGATGGGCACATCCTTGGGGATGGATATGCAACGGGGCGTATCCGTGCATGGGGGACATCGCCATCACCTCAAAGCAATCAATACGATTCGTCGCTGTGGGAGTATTGCCCAAGCAGTGGAGCAGGGGATATTATGCAGCGGGGTGATGTATGAATGCGTCAAAAATAATGTTCCCTTTTCCCTGGCGGGATCGATTCGGGATGATGGCCCCCTGCCAGATACGAAGATGGATCTAGTCGAAGCCCAGGCAGAGTATGCCCGTTTGATTGAAGGTGCCGACCTGATTTTGATGTTATCGAGTATGCTGCATTCGATCGGCGTGGGCAATATGACCCCCGCAGGTGTGAAAATGGTCTGTATCGACATTAATCCAGCCGTGGTGACGAAGTTGAGCGATCGCGGCTCGATCGAATCAATTGGAGTAGTCACCGATGTAGGGCTATTCTTGAGCCTATTGGTGCAACAACTCAATAAACTAGCGGGATTAGTTGAGAGTTGAAAGCGATTTAAGATGACTCCTTTTGTTAAACTGAATGAGGTTTTAGGTTTACTTAGACTAAAGTAAACTTTGATTTTGGTTTCCCACGGTGATATGTATGCTTGAAGTAACGCCTGTCCTGGCTCAAAAATCTATGGTAATTTCTACCCATTATCCAGTCATGGTGATTGGTGGAGCAGAAGACAAGGTGAATGGCTGCGACATATTAACCGCCTTCTTTAAAAGTGCTGGTGGAACGCTGGGGACAATCGGCATCATCCCCTGTGCTTCACAAGAACCCAGTGTTGTTGGCGATCGCTACTACCAGATCTTTAAGGGGATGGGTGCCGCACAGGTGCAAATTCTGGATATTCGTCAGCCTAGGGAATGTGACGAAGAACGCTGGTTGAATATTTTGGGCAACTGTACGGGGGTTTTTGTCACCGGAGGAGATCAGTTGCGCCTGCGCGATCTGATTGGTGGTAGCAAGTTTATTGCATCCATCAAACACCGAATTCAATATGGTAATCTCGTCATGGCTGGAACGAGTGCTGGTGCAGCGATCGTTGGTGAAAAGATGATTTCAGGTGGCAGTAGTGGTGAATCCCCCAACCGCTCATTAGTCGATTTAACGAATGGTTTAGGCATTATTCCTGAACTGCTGGTAGATCAACATTTCCATAACCGCAATCGGATGGCTAGATTAATGAGTGCGATCGCTGCCCATCCTGACAAGTTAGGGATTGGGATTGACGAGGATACCTGTGCCGCGTTTGAGGACGATGGGATCTTTGAAGTGATCGGCAAAGGAACCATCACCGTTATCGATCCAGGCGCATTGACTTATACCAACTATCCTGGCTCTGACGAAAACTCACCGATCGGTCTGCACAACCTCACCGTTCATGTGTTGAGTCAGGGCGATCGCTACGACTATCGACATCGGATTGTCTTGCCATCTTAGGCAATTCCCAGGTGCTAGGTGACTCTGATGCTCGATATTCATTAGTGTGTAGCGGCTGATACAGAATTAGCGATTCAACTTGAAATTAACTAATGGTGATCCACAAATGTATACCAAAAAGACTTGAGTACGAAATATCTAAATTAAGTCGCTCATTTGTACTAATGGGTTGACTAGTTCCTAGCAGTTGTAGGCAATGTCATTACAAATTTTGCAATCTGCAAATCTATAAATTCTAAGTGGAAAAACATCGACTTAGAAAACTAAAATGGCTCAAATTAAAAAATGATTGGTTGATTCAGCTTGATTCTGGGTAGAGTGTAGATAACAGTTCTTAAACTCAGCCTTTTTACTAACCTTATTTAAAATCACAAGATTGCATTCAATTCCTGATTGCCATCAAATTATATAAATTCAGCTAAAGCTTCTGTTTCAATTATGAAAATTCTCCAAACTCAAACACTGCGAGGCCCGAACTACTGGAGCATTCGTCGATCGAAGCTGATTCTCGTGCGGCTAGATTTGGAAGAGCTAGCCGATCGACCTTCCAATACCATTCCTGACTTTTATGACAGTCTTGTGACGGTGCTACCCAGCTTGGAGGAGCATCATTGTTCGCCCGGTTGTCGGGGTGGCTTCTTGAGCCGGGTGCGGGAAGGCACGATGATGGGGCATATCCTGGAACATGTTGCGCTGGAGCTACAAACCTTAGCTGACATGCCAGTGGGATTTGGTCGCACCCGCGAGACGGCCACTCCAGGCATCTATCAAGTTGTGATTGAGTATCAAATTGAAACGGTCGGGCGATATGCGGCCAGAGCTGCCCTCCGGCTGTGTCAGAGTATTGTGGAAACAGGGACATATCCCCCCGCCGAACTCCAAAAAGATTTAACTGACTTGATCGCGCTGCGGAATGAAGCGGCGTTGGGCGCAAGTACCGAGGCATTGGTCAAAGAAGCCCAAACGTTGGGTATTCCCTGGATGCATTTAGAGACGTGCGACTTATTCCAGTTTGGCTATGGCAAATATCAAAAACGGGTTCAGGCTGCGCTGACTTCCCGCACCAATATTCTGGGCGTGGAACTAGCCTGTGACAAGGAAAAAACCAAAAAAATCTTGGCGAGTATGGGCGTTCCCGTCCCATTAGGGATGACGATCTACTCCTTTGGCGAGTTAGCCGATGCGATCGATCGTTTAGGCTATCCGATTGTGATTAAGCCGCTAAATGGGAATCACGGTCGGGGGATTACGATTGATATTCAGGACTGGGAGCACGCCGGAATCGGCTATGATCGCGCCCGTGAGGTATCTAATGGTGTAATCGTCGAACACTTCTACCAAGGCAGAGACCATCGGATTTTGGTCATCAACCATCAAGTGGTGGCGGTAGCTGAGCGGGTACCCGCTCATGTGGTGGGGAATGGCTCAGACCCGATTTCAGCACTAGTCGATCGCGAAAACCAAGATGTTCGACGTGGTGAGGGTCACGACAATATGTTGACTCTGATTCAACTAGATGACTCCACTGCGGAAATGTTGAGCCGTCAAGGTTTTACCATCAATACCATCCTGAAATCGGGCGAAGTTTGCTATCTGCGGGCAACGGCTAATCTTAGTACAGGTGGGATTGCGATCGATCGTACCGACGAGATTCACCCCGATACCGTCTGGCTAGCCGAACGGGTATCGCGGATTATCGACCTCGATGTCGCCGGAATTGATGTCATTACCACAGATATTACCAAACCCCTAGCCGCAGTAGATGGCACGATCGTTGAAGTCAATGCTGCCCCTGGGTTGCGGATGCATGTATCGCCGAGCCAAGGTGTGGGTCGCAATGTTGCCGCGCCGATTCTCCAGATGCTATTTCCCGCTGGCACCCCTAACCGGATTCCGGTTGTGGCAATTACTGGCACCAATGGTAAAACCACTACCACTCGACTGATCGCCCATATTTTCAGTCAGGTTTATGACAGTGTGGGCTTTACAACCACAGACGGCATTTATATTGGGAATCGACTAGTAGAAAAAGGCGATACTACCGGGCCGCAAAGTGCCCAAATTATTCTCCAAGATCCGACGGTGGATATTGCGATCCTAGAGACTGCGCGGGGCGGTATTCTGCGATCGGGTTTAGCGTTCCAACACTGTGACGTGGGAGTAGTTTTAAATGTCGCCGCCGATCATTTAGGCTTGGGAGACATTGAAACGATCGACCAATTAGCCCGAGTCAAAGGCGTGATCGCCGAAACTGTCCATCCCGATGGTTATGCAGTCCTCAATGCCGATGACGAACGAGTTGCAGCGATGGCCAAGGATGTGCCAGGAAAAATAGCCTATTTCTCCATGAATTCAGATCATCCATTAGTTCGATCGCATGTGCAGCGGGGCGGAATTGCCGCAGTTTATGCAGATGGCTACCTGGTGATTTTACAGCAAGATTGGGTTCACCGGATTGAGAAAGTAGAGCTAGTACCGCTCACATTAGGCGGACGGGCACCGTTTATGATTGCCAATGCCCTCGCCGCCTGTCTCGCCGCCTTCGTCCAAGGAGTTAACGTCGAACACATCCGAGCAGCTTTACGCAGCTTCAAAGCCTCAGTAGCCCAGACTCCAGGCCGAATGAATCTATTTAACCTCAGTCGCTATCACGTCCTGGTAGATTATGCCCATAATCCAGCCGGATACGCAGCAGTCGGCAGCTTTGTCAAAAACTGGACTGGCCCGACAATTGGGGTAGTCGGGGGACCAGGCGATCGCCGCGATCAAGATCTGATCGAACTGGGCAAACTTTCAGCGACATTCTTCGACGAAATTATCGTCAAAGAGGACGATGATCCCCGAGGTCGTGCTTGGGGTGATACCGCCGAATTAATCGTCCAAGGGGTTGAGCAGGTCGCCACAGAAGGTAATCCTCCAGTCCCCCACTCAATTATGCTCAATGAGTCCGAAGCGATCGAATGGGCATTAGATCACGCTCCAGACAATGGTTTGGTGACGATCTTCCCAGATAATGTCAGTCGGGCGATCGCCCTGATTATGTCCCGAAATCCGCTGCCTGATACTCCAGCAGTAGCGGCGGCTGTACCAGAATTGAAACAAGATAATTTGCCGATCTTGGACACCGTTACTGCTGGCAGTAACGGCAAACATATCTGAAAATTAAGTAGTGAGGTTGTTTGATGATTGTTAATCCATCTCGCTCCAGTGCCGAACCATCCAGTCCGCATTCCTACGAGGAAAAAACCCAAGTCATTGCTCGTCAGCTACTAGCGGCAACCACCGAAAAGCGATCGATCTTTGCCAAAATGCAGGATCAATTTCGGTGGGATGACAAGCTGCTGAGTTGGACGATGGACAACCCTAGTTTGCGGGTGCAGCTCTTCCGGCTGATCGATTGTTTGCCCGCTTTGACAACTAAGGCCGAAATTGCCCGTCACCTGCAGGAATATTTAAGCGATCCGACTGTAGAATTGCCCCAAGCACTCAAGGGATTGCTCAATTTTACCGCGATCGACTCAATGCCGGGACAAGTTGCCGCAACTACGCTGTCCACCGCCGTAGAAACGCTGGCGCGAAAATACATCGCAGGCGAAAACCTCAAACAGGCACTCAAAAGTATCGATCGACTCCGCAACCAGTCGATGAACTTTACGATCGATCTCTTGGGAGAGGCGGTGATCACGGAACCAGAAGCTCAATCTTACCTCGATCGATATTTGGAGTTGATGAGCCAACTCACCGCAGCGCGGGTAGATTCATCCCCAGTGCAGGTTTCGGTGAAACTGACAGCATTTTATTCCCAATTCGATCCGCTCGATGTCCAGGGTTCCCAGACAAAGGTGAGCGATCGAGTCCGGATTCTGCTCCGAAAGGCGCAGGAAGTGGGGGCGGCAGTGCATTTTGATATGGAACAGTATCGTTATAAGAATGCGACTCTAGGGGTACTTAAAGCGTTGCTGATGGAAGATGAGTTTCGCGATCGTACCGATATTGGCATCACCCTCCAAGCCTACCTCCGCGATAGCTACCAGGATTTGCAGGATCTCATCCTCTGGGCGAAACAACGGGGCAAACCGATCACGTTACGGTTAATCAAAGGCGCATATTGGGATCAAGAAACCATTATCGCTCGTCAAAATCATTGGCCGACTCCAGTCTACAACCACAAGTCTTCGACGGATGCTAATTTCGAGCGGATGACCCAACTGCTATTGGAGCATCATGAACATCTGTACGCCGCCATCGGTAGCCACAATGTCCGTTCTCAGGCTCACGCGATCGCGATCGCCCAAACCCTGAATATTCCGCCGCTACACCTGGAATTTCAAGTCCTCTATGGCATGGCGGATCATCTAGCTACCGCCCTCGCCAAACAAGGTCATCGCGTGCGGGTTTATTGTCCCTACGGTGACTTAATTCCGGGCATGTCCTACCTGATTCGGCGGTTATTGGAAAATACTGCCAACAGCTCCTTTCTCCGCCAGAGCTTGTCAGCGCAATCGATTTCAGGATTATTGGTAGTTCCTATTTGGGGTGAAGGTGATCAGGATGGGAGCGTCCAGCAACCATCGCCAATGCCCTCATCTACCACAACGGTGACGCGGATCGATCCTGCACCAGATACAGATTACGCGATCGAGACGAAGCGATCTGCGGCTAGTGCGGCTTTAGCATCTGTCAGAGTGCAGTTCGGGCAAATCTATCAGCCGCTAATTGACGGAGAGCGGGTGCAGACAGCAGCGACAATTCAATCTGTCAATCCATCGAATCCAGTCGAAATAGTGGGATCGATCGGTCAAATCGATATCCCTCAAGCAGAACAAGCCATAGCAGCAGCCAAAACCGCCTTCAAAACCTGGAAATCTACCCCAGTAGGCGAACGTGTCGCCATCCTCCGTCGAGCGGCAGATTTACTCGAAGCGCGTCGCCACGAACTCAATGCTTGGATGGTGTTTGAAGCAGGTAAACCGCTCCAGCAAGCCGATGTCGAAGTGTCGGAAGCGGCGGATTTCTGTCGGTATTATGCGGCGGAAATGGAGCGATTAGATCCAGAAACTATTTATGATGTAGCAGGCGAGAGCGATCGATATTTCTATCGTCCCAAGGGGATTGTCCTAGTAATTTCGCCTTGGAATTTCCCCTTGGCTATTCCCACCGGAATGACCGTAGCCGCTCTCGTCACTGGCAACTGTGTGCTACTCAAACCAGCCGCAGTGACCTCCGTAATCGCCGCCAAACTGAGCGAAATCTTGGTGGATGCAGGTATACCCAAAGGTGTATTTCAGTACGTCCCAGGCAGCGGCTCAACCGTGGGTGCTCACCTCGTCAAACACCCTGCTGTCCAGATGATTGTGTTTACAGGCTCCCAGGAAGTCGGTTGTGAAATCTATGCCAGTGCAGCCATCCTCCAACCAGGTCAAAAACACTTAAAACGCGTGGTTGCCGAGATGGGCGGCAAAAATGCCATGATCATCGATGAAAGTGCCGATTTAGACCAAGCGGTACAGGGAGTAGTAGCTTCAGCTTTTGGCTATAGTGGTCAAAAGTGTTCCGCTTGCTCCCGCGTCATAGTATTAGCCTCTATCTACGAGCCATTCGTAGCGCGACTAGTAGCAGCGACCAAATCGCTAAATGTTGGTAATGCCGACAATCCCAGTACTAAAATCGGCCCAGTCATCGATGCAGCAGCTCAACAGCGGATGCGCGAAACGATCACCAAAGGCAAACTAGAAGCTAACCTCGCCCTAGAACTACCTGTCCCCGAAATCGGTTATTTCGTCAGCCCAGTAATTTTCACCGATGTAGATCCCCAATCTACCCTGGCCCAGGAGGAGATTTTTGGTCCCGTATTATCAGTGATCAACGCCGAGGATTTCGATCGAGCCTTAGATATTGCCAACGATACCAACTTCGCCCTCACAGGTGGACTCTATTCCCGGACACCTTCCCATATCGATCAAGCTAAAGCAGAATTTGAGGTCGGAAATCTCTACATCAATCGGACGATTACCGGGGCGATCGTTGCCAGACAACCCTTTGGTGGCTACAAACTATCAGGCGTTGGTTCCAAAGCGGGAGGGCCAGATTATCTCCTCCAATTCCTCGATCCGCATACGGTGACGGAGAATATTCAACGCCAGGGGTTTGCACCGATCGACGGAATAGATTAGGTTGATTAATAATTAGGGCTTGCTGAATTAGTCCATGGTGTTGCTCTAAAGGCTGAAATCCTTGCTAAAGGATGGTTCTGTTGCAAAGATTTTCGCTCGATCGAGGGATTCAAGCGATCGAGTACA
>JANYIT010000262.1 GCA_025358725.1 Chamaesiphon sp. GL140_3_metabinner_129_sub | reverse complement strand
CCTAAGGTGTTGAGCATCCAGAACATCGCTAGGTAGAAGGAATCCCAACCAGAGATGTCACAAGTACCACCACGACCAGGGCCATCGCAAGGGAAGGCATAGCCGAAGTCTTTCTTGTCGGGCATTAATTTGGAACCACGTGCATCCAACGCACCTTTGACCAAGATCAAGGTGGTGGTGTGGAGTCCTAATGCGATCGCATGGTGGACTAAGAAATCACCAGGTCCGATGGTTAGGAACAAGGAGTTCTTACCAGAGTTAATTGCTTCTACCCAACCAGGTAACCACACATCAGCGTAGTTAGGGTATGCGGTATAAGCAACGCTGTCTGGATTGGATAGCAACACATTGAAACCATATAATAGTTTCCCGTGTGAAGCTTGAATCCACTGTGCGAACACAGGTTCGATCAAGATTTGTTTCTCAGGTGTACCAAAGGCAACTACGACATCATTGTGAACGTAAAGACCGAGGGTATGGAATCCGAGGAACAGAGACACCCAGCTCAAGTGGGAAATAATTGCCTCTTTGTGCTCTAGCATCCGTGCTAGAACGTTGTCACGGTTTTGCTCTGGGTCGTAATCCCGAACCCAGAAGATCGCACCGTGAGCGAAGGCACCAACCATTAAGAAACCAGCAATATACTGGTGGTGGGTGTAAAGTGCGGCTTGGGTAGTGAAATCCTGTGCCAAGAACGCATAGGGCGGCATGGAGTACATGTGTTGAGCCACCAAGGAAGTGACCACACCTAACGAAGCCAGTGCCAAACCTAATTGGAAGTGCAAGGAGTTGTTCACAGTGTCATAAAGACCTTTGTGACCAGCACCCATTTTTCCACTTGGTGCGCGGTGAGCATTGAGGATGTCCTTGATGCTATGACCGATCCCAAAGTTAGTCCGATACATATGCCCAGCAACGATAAATAATACCGCAATTGCTAGGTGATGGTGTGCCATATCAGTCAACCACAAGGATTGAGTCTGAGGATGGAAGCCACCCAAGAAAGTCAAGATTGCTGTTCCAGATCCTTGGGCTGTGCCAAAGACGTGTTGAGCGGTATCAGGATTTTCTGCATATACACCCCAGTTACCCGTAAAGAAGGGGGTTAACCCTGCGGGGTGAGGTAAAGTACTGAGGAAATTATCCCAACCAACGTGCTGACCGCGAGATTCGGGGATCGCAACGTGAACTAAGTGACCAGTCCAAGCGAGTGAACTAACGCCAAACAATCCAGCTAAGTGGTGATTGAGGCGAGATTCAGCATTCTTGAACCAGGACAAGCTGGGTCGGAATTTTGGTTGAAGGTGCAACCAACCAGCAAACAGCATGACTGAAGCGAGTACGAGCAAGAAGATCGAACCCATGTACAAGTCATCGTTTGACCGCATTCCTTGGGTATACCACCACTGATATACGCCGGAATAGGCGATGTTAACTGGATTGGTCGCGCCACCTTGGGTAAACGCATCAACTGCGGGTTGACCAAAGTGGGGATCCCAAATCGCGTGAGCGATCGGACTGACGTTCAGTGGATCTTTGATCCACTGTTCAAAGTTGCCTTGCCAAGCGACATGGAACAGGTTACCGGAAGCCCAGAGGAAGATAATACCTAGATGACCGAAGTGAGTTGCGAAAATCTTTTGGTAAAGATTTTCCTCAGTCATACCATCATGGCTTTCAAAGTCGTGAGCCGTGGCAATCCCGTACCAGATCCGCCGAGTGGTCGGATCTTGTGCGAGGTCTTGGCTAAATTTGGGGAATTTAGTTGCCATAGTTTTCTTATCAGATTTCCTCGCGGACAAGCGAGATGGTTACAGTAGAGATGATGCTAACTGTAACCATCTCGTGTGGCATTAATTAGCATCATTTTATTGATGTTGCCGAATCTAGAAGTCCAGATTCGATCAGTGGCAATCTTTCAGTTTTAAGCTTACTCAATTGACACCGAGAGCATGATTTCGTTAGATCGACATCGATCGAGCTAAGAAGAATGCCCAGGTAGTAGCAATACCTCCGAGGAGATAGTGAGCCACACCTACAGCCCGTCCCTGAATAATGCTCAGAGCGCGAGGCTGAATTGCTGGTCCAAAGTTGAGCTTGTTGTGCGCCCAGACGATCGACTCAATTAGTTCTTGCCAGTAGCCACGGCCACTGAACAGGAACATCAAGCTGAATGCCCAGATGAAATGCGCGCCCAAGAAGATCAAACCGTAGGCAGACAATGCCGAACCATAGGAGTTGATGACCTGAGAAGCTTGCGCCCACAGGAAGTCACGCAACCAACCATTGATTGTTGTCGCACTAGCTGCAAAGTTGCCGCCAGTAACGTGAGAAACAGTACCATCAGGTGATACAGTACCCCAGACATCCGACTGCATTTTCCAACTAAAGTGGAAGATGACAATGGATAGGGAGTTGTACATCCAGAACAGACCGAGGAAGACGTGATCCCAACCAGAAACTTGGCAGGTACCACCACGACCAGGACCGTCGCAAGGGAAACGGAAGCCCAGACTAGCTTTATCGGGGATTAACCGCGAGCTACGAGCAAACAAGACACCTAAGGAGGATGAGAACGGTGACATGAATTGTGAAAGCATGGATG
>JANYIT010000235.1 GCA_025358725.1 Chamaesiphon sp. GL140_3_metabinner_129_sub | reverse complement strand
CATTTACCTGACGACAGCCAAATTGTAATGAAAGTGCGATCGATGGTAATCGCCGTGCGCCTACTCCCTTAGCTTCCATACAAGCAACATTCCGGCGTAAATCGGGACGATTTTTGATGAACCATTCCAACCGTTTTTTGAACTGGGGTAATTGCTTGAGTGTTTCCGGTTCCAATATTCCCACGGCAAATAGGGGAATTAATCCTACCATCGATCGCACTTTCATTACAATTTGGCTGTCGTCAGGTAAATGCAACACGTCATAATAAAAGCCATCTTCTTCATTCCATAGTGAAGCTTCCATTTCCCCGATATGATTCATCGCATCGGCAATGTAGAGATAATGTTCAAAGAATTTGGTGGCGATATCTTCATAAACTGGATTGGTTTTTGCCAATTCTAAGGCGATTTCTAACATATTCAGACAATACATTCCCATCCAACTAGTCCCGTCGGATTGGTCGATATGTCCGCCCGTCGGTAGTGCCGCACTGCGTTCGAACACTCCGATATTATCTAATCCCAAGAATCCGCCTTGGAAGACGTTATTTCCCTCTGTATCCTTGCGATTTACCCACCAGGTAAAATTGAGCATTAGCTTTTGAAAAACGCGCTCTAGAAACTGTCTATCGGTTTTCCCATAGAGCTTCTGTTCGATCTTATAAACGCGCCAAGTCGCCCAAGCATGAACGGGAGGATTCACATCGCCAAACGCCCATTCATACGCCGGAATTTGTCCATTGGGGTGCATATACCACTCGCGAGTTAAGACATCCAATTGATACTTAGCATAGTCAGGATCGATCGTTGCTAAAGTGATACAATGAAACGCTAAATCCCAAGCCGCAAACCACGGATATTCCCACTTATCGCACATCGAGAGAATATCATCAGTATAGAGGTGAAACCACCCCTTATTTCTGCCCTTTTTTCGTTCTGGCGGCGTGGAATCTGTCCCATCGCCCTTGAGCCAATCCTCGACGATATAGTGGTAATACTGTTTACACCACAGCATTCCAGCAAATGCCTGACGTTGAACATTTCGCATATCTTCACTCAGTGAAAAAGGCGTAACTCGCTGATAAAATTCGTCTGCTTCTTGTTTGCGAATGGCAAATGTTGCATTGAACTTATCGCCCAACGGTTCCTTTAAATTTGGGACATCACTGAGTCGTAATTGAATCGTTTGGGTTGCTCCAGGCTCGATCGAGAGGACATAATTAATAGCTGCTTTCGTGCCAATGCGATCGGGATTTACAGTGTCTTTGTTACCATTAACCACATAATTATTAATGCCATCTTTCACATAGGGAGAAACATTTGGCGTACCGAATACTAATTCATTATTGGTTTCATTCTCAGTGAATAACATTTCCCCCTCGCCTTGGGCATACAGCCAGCGTTTACCAAAAGTGGGATGAATTGCTTCAATAATATTCAGATCTTTGCCTGTATGAATTGCTTGTAAAGTTGGTGTGCTTTCTACTTCTCCATTCCAAGACCAAGTATTCCGAAACCATAACGTCGGGAGTAAATGCAGGGTTTTAGCTTCAGATCCGCGATTGATAACCGTAATTTGCATCAACACATCTTCAGCACCATCTTTGGCATATTCAACAAACACATCAAAATAGCGATCGTCATCAAATATCCCCGTATCTAACAGTTCAAACTCCGGTTCGAGCCGACTGCGACTGCGATTTTCTTCGACCAATCGATCGTAAGGAAATGCTTGATGGGGATATTTATACAACGCTTTCATGTATGAATGAGTGGGCGTATTGTCAAGATAAAAGTAATATTCCTTGACATCTTCGCCATGATTGCCTTCATTCCCTGTCAACCCAAATAATCGCTCCTTGAGAATCGGGTCTTCGCCATTCCATAAGGCAATTCCCAAACACAATCGCTGATGATTATCAGAAATCCCTAATAAACCATCCTCACCCCAGCGATATGCCCGCGATCGTGCTTGGTTGTGGGTAAAATAGTCCCAAGCCGAACCATGTTTGCTATAATCTTCGCGTACCGTACCCCATTGTCGATCGCTCAAATAAGGCCCCCAGCGTCGCCAGTGAGCTTGGTGGGTTTGGACTTCTGCTAACCGAATTTCTTCTTGAGTTTGCTCGATCGTCATTGTTGTGTTCCTTATCTCTTTAAATAAATGGCTGGTGTAGCAATCTCATATCGTCACACCAGAGATGAAATGATTAATTTGGAAAATATAACAACTGAAGTTCAAACTTCCAGATCGCATTAATTGTTGCGAGCCAAGTCATCCAACTGCGATTTAACTTTATCCAAATAGGTTTTGTCATCGATCGAACTAGCTGGCAGTCGATTCATCGCGATCGCGGCTTTAACTAATGTCTGTGGGTTTACCGTCCCATTCCGATAAGCTTCTTGGAGACCTGAAGAAGAGGGAATTCCCTCACTAGCAAAGAAGCCTTGAAATGCTAAAAAGACTAAGTTAAAAGGGGTGACACTCATCCCATATTTTGCTGACATCGCGGGAAATTTTGCATCCATCATGGGAACATAAGCTCTTCCATGTCCAGCATTAGGATCGGCTTGGGCAATCCCTGCAATACTCAAATGTAAAATGGTTAAACCTGCGAATAAACTATTGGTTAAAACTTTAGATCTTTTCATGCTTGGTTTTTCTAACTCGATGATATTAGTGTAGAGAACTCTCCTGAGAGAACAGCGATCTTTTGCTAGAGTTGTGGTGAGATTTTGCTGAGAAAATCCTGAGAAATTGTCGAGCCAGATGGGATCTATATCATGTCCAAAAACAAGAAGGAGAATCGATCGATCGAATTCAATTTTTTAGCAAAGCTTCCTGATTTCGGATACCAATGAGGGATAAATCATGCGGAATCGAGAGGCTTTGAGTTTCGTCGATTGCCAACCGCGCTATTAAATCGCTAGTTAAAGTTAGATCCGTTCGAGTACTACTTCAGTCTAAAATGGAAAATTAAATCGCAAAAAAGTGAGATCGAATGGCAAAAGTCAAACACCGACAATTTGGTGGATTGCCGCCCAAATACAGTTTCATGGTCAATCCTTACCTAGAGGAACGAGTCTCCCGATGTCCTTTGTGCGATCTCAAGACTGGACAACGCAAAATACCGATCTTGATTCATGTCAATCCCCAACACTTAATTACACTAAACTATACTTGTCGTTTCTGTCGAAATTGCGACCTACTAATCGCTCACAAACATGAAATCGAGTATTATCTGACTGCATTATTTAGCCAACAAGCTCCCGACGATATCGGCAATGAATATCTCGCGATTGGCACCGTCGAGAAAAGTGCGTGGAAAGAAGGACTAAAACAACAGCAATCGCTCGACAAACTTTTGTCACATACTAGTGATTTTGCAACCTGTTATCAGGAATTACAGATCACTAGAGCAGGTTATTACCAGGCAGACCAAAAGTCCCCAATTGCAGTCCCCCTGCCATCTCAAGATTGGGTCAAAAAAAATCTCTAATAACTTTGGCTATTATTCAGTTGCCACCCAAGCCCGTAAGACTTCAGCAACAGTCCAAGCTTGAGCGATACAACCCCGTGGAGTCATCGGTGCATCCCCGTCAAATATCTCGCTACAGGTGCCTAAACCGTGCGCCAGTAGATGATGACCTATCGGTTCGAGAAATTGCTGAGCCTGGGTTCGATCGCCATATACCTGCAAATGCGCCAACACAAACGAACCCAGTAACCAGCCCCAAGTCGTACCCTGATGATAGGCTCCATCGCGTTGTAATTGGTTGCCCCCATAATGTCCCTGATATTGGGGATGATTGGGAGCTAGAGAACGCAAGCCATGAGATGTTAATAAATGCCGTCCGCAAGTATCTACAATCCCTCGTTGTTGACTCCGCGTGAGTAGCGGTGTGTAACCCTTCGTACCGATGCCTGGTAGTGACACGGCAAAGATTTGATTCGGACGCAGTGACGCACCATCGCCAGCGGGACTATCGAGAACGTCGTAGCAATAACCCGTGTCGGGATTCCAAAAGCGTGAGAATTTTGCTAGAGTTCGATCGGCTAGTGCGTCATATTCTTTATAGGGTTTGCCAAGCTGACGGGCAAACTTCGAGATCGATCGCAAGGCACAGTACCAGAGCGCATTAACTTCGATCGGTTTACCAATGCGCGGTGTCACCACCCAATCGCCAACTTTGGCATCCATCCACGTCAATTGTACGCCCGCTTCTCCGGCATACAGCAACCCATCGCTGGCATCGAGATGAATATTGTAACGAGTGCCGCGACAGTGCCAATCGATAATATCTACCAGCACGGGAAAGAGTTCTTCTAGCAAATCATCATCGGCGGTGGCATCGTAATAACTACGAATTGCCTCAAAGTACCAGAGCGTCGCATCGACAGTATTATATTCCGGTACATCACCCGCATCAGGAAAGCGATTTGGCAACATTCCTCGATCGACATATTTGGCAAATGTCAGCAGAATCGATCGAGCAATTTCAGTTCTTCCCGTCGCGATCGTCAATCCTGGTAGACTAATCATCGTATCGCGTCCCCAATCGCCAAACCAATGATAGCCAGCGATGATAGTTTTGCCATTCGGTGCGTCGGGCAGCGGACGATCTACAATAAATTGGTCGGCAGCTAATACCAATCGTTCGATCCAAACTGGGCGATCTTGGATCTGCTTAGTTTCAGGTAGAGCGAGTTTCCAGAGGTTAATGAGTTTTTGCTCTTGGTTGTGGCACAATTTTAGTGCTTCAGCCCCGTCTAAATTGGGCTGTGGTTCGGTACTAGCGACAAAAACGATTGATTCGCCCGGATTGAGGGTAACTTCAAAGGTAGCGGCGTGGAGGTGGTCTTCGCGATCGCTCAAACCTCGATATCGTTCGACAGCTAGATCGAAGTTATAGTGCCAATTATGGGCGGGTGTGGCAGTGGCAGTATCGATCGATAAATATAACGGTGTCGCACTGTCATGAGCAACGATCTTAATGCCGCTTGCGATCGGCTCGACGTTCATTTGCCAATTGTTACCCTGAGTACTGCCGTGATAGTCGCGGTAATTCACCATCGCTTTGAGCGTCAGGGTTAGCGGTTGAGTAGCACGTCTCAATGTATATCGAACGTAAGTCGTGTTGGCTCCCTGCTGCATCCAGATCCGTTTTTCCAACAGCGCATCCGCACAAGCAAATTTCCAGGTGGGGATGGTGCCCTCTAAGGCAAAGCTTTCAATCTGGCGATATCCGTGCGGCTCAACACTACCATCTGCCCAACGATTGGTGTGGAGAGCATAGACGAGATTATCATAGCCAACAGTCTCATCGAGTTTTGTCAGTAATAAAGTTCGACCCAAGGGCGGATTTAATGCAGCAATTAGTAACCCATGATAACGGCGGGTAAGTAGTCCAGCGATAGTACCAGAAGCATAACCACCAATTCCATTTGTCACCAGCCATTCTCGCGTTTCGGCACTACTCAAATCGCCACATATTTCTCGCCCAAATTCGATACTCATTTTGTAATTTACTCAGATATTTTATTTAGCAGTTCGAGCGATTAATTATGTGTAATCGTCAATTGCTGCTCGACAGCATTGAGATAACCCCGATCTGTTTGTGTATTTTATGACAATTGGTTTGCATCGATCGCGGCTTTAACTAGATCTTTAGCAGTAATTGTTTTGCTAGAAGTAGCAGAATAGAACGAACCAAATCCAGGAATCCCTTGAGTCTGATATTCACCTTGATAAGCGAGCGAAACTAATCCAAATGGGGTAAGTTTTGTATTTACATTATTACTGATCGGCGCTGTTGTCATTGCAAGATGTTCGGTGCGAGTTCCTGCTGGGATTGGCAATGCAGAGGGGGTGCGTTTTGTGTTAGCGAGCGTAGTTATTGGTGCTGTCTCAGTTGACATCGCCAGACGTTCGGTGCGGGTTCCTGCTTTTACAGATGTAGTTGCAGCTAAAGATAAACAGAGAATTGATAAACCGACAAGTGCAAAGCGTTTCATGAGTGAGAACCTCTTAGTTGTTTAACTTGACTACTACTATGAGGCTCTTAGCTGAAATAGTCTTGATGAGTTCCTGAGAAATTGATAAGAAATCGCTGCGAATAAATTCAGGATCTGAATTCAGCAAATTCCCGATCCAAAAGCAACATCTCACAAAATTGGAGAAGATTTTCATGTGGTGATATGTGGTGACTATTTCAAGCGATCATTTGGTAGAGATTACCTCCGGTAGGCTACGCGAATGAGCTATCTTGTCGAGTTGTACATTTGGATCGATCAATTCGTTGGCGTAGCCTCCGTCTTTCGGGATCGGCAATAAGCGTCGGATCGAACTATAGAGCCTATTTGAGATCTCTAAAACTATGGGCGATCTCCAATTCTCATCAGTTATGGGAACACAAAGCGAAAGTAACTGAAATTTATCTGGCTAATGGTAAAGATGAGCCGCTGCAAATTATCTTTGCCTCCGACAGACAACCTGGAGATGGTCGACTCCAACGCGATTGTTAGCCTGCAAACCAGCTTGCCGAAACGCAGTATTCGTACAAAGCTTTATTGCAGTTCCGTTTTCTAACGATCTCAGAATGAATATTTGAGTAGCCAAGAACTTTCATAGAATCAGAAAGCAAAGCTGCTGTATCAACCATATTACCGAAAAAGGTAGAGTTGCCGACAATATAGTGGAGTTCAGCCCCATTTTCCAAAATAGATCTGATTGAACTCAAATGTAAGTGCATATCATGAAAGTATTTTAAGACATAAATTGCTAAAAGTTCTGAGTTTTTCCCATCAGATTTTTTTATATTTTTGACAGTTGAGAAGATTTTTTCTGGCAGGGATTCTTCTTCCATCGTCCAACTATTTAGACGGCTCGTTGCAATTCCCCAAGTTCCACCAACAGCTAACCAATCTAGTTCACCTGCCTCTTTTGCCTCATTTATGAATTTTGTCCAATACATATAAGGACGAAGTTCACGAATATAGCTAACTCGATTTGGATAAGGTGGTGAAGTTATAACCTTATTTATCTTGATACTACCTAAACTGATTATATTTCGAGAATCTACTTTCAGTACTTTCGCATTACCCATAATGTTATTCTCAGCAGATCTGAGTACAAAATCAAGTATGGCTAAAAAAAGTTCTTCAACATACTCAATTTCATAATGAGTTACGGTATCATTAAAGGACATGGAGATATGATTAAAAGCTGCCGATGAAGTTTCGATTATCAAACGACAGAAGGCGATCCAAACGACACAATATTCATCTTTCTCTTCAGGTTCTCCAAATTGTTCTACGAGGGCGGTTCGCAGGGAGGCAAGAATTTTAAGCGTATAGCCAGACCACCACCGCTCAATGTTGAATATTTGTGGTGTCCAGTTATCTTGCTCTAATTGACTCTTATACTTCTTCAAAGCCTGCCATGCTTTTTCACGAATATCCAGCAAGCAGTCTTCAGCATAATTCCGGTATTTAGCATTTCCAAGCCAAATCAGAAATGGGTTGATATCAAATGAGTAAGCTTGGTGCCCTAGTTCAGCAGCAACAAGCCCTGTTGTAGCTGTACCAGAAAAAGGATCGAGAATAATTGCTTCCGTATTAGACGAAGACAAAAGTTTTTCAACAAGCTTCACTCCATATGCTGGTGTAAGACGAAGCCATCCGTGTCTTCCAAGACTACGATTAGCTTTGAAAGTATAGTCAGATCTTTGTTGGACAGTAGATCTCATTACTCTGCCCTCAGTAGAATTTCTAAAGTGTTGTAAACTTCGTTTTTGATTACCTCAGAATTCCTATGAAAAAAATCTGCCAAGTCATATCCCAAAACTTCTTTGGAAAAAATAAATAGCGAAGTTTGATTATTCCCTGATGTTGTGCCAATGATTATTCCTCCACGGCTATTTCGGTAGCGCAACACCAAATCTGCATCAATCTGGGAAGAAAAAATTGCAAAAACTGGAAGGTAGCCGTTTGCCCAAGCAACAGCAATATTATCTATGTCAGCATTCTGTCTCTTACTGTCTTTACTTTTATATCCTTGCCGAACTTCAAACACTACTCCGTTCAAGGGTGCAGGCACACTGAGAGAAATACTATAGTCTGATATCCACTGAGCAACTCTTTCTCTAACATCAATATTCCGAATTTCACTCAGTTCCAGCCGCGCATCTAATGACAAAGTTTTATTCTTATCATTTTTGGTCTTCGTAATGTAAGACCACAGGGCATACTTTGGATCTTCGTATTGTGTCTGGTCAATTATTATCTGTCTGAATAGATTCTCACAGCCTTTTCCAATCTGTCGATAAACTGAGGTCATACCTCCAGCAGCCTTGTGAGCAGCATACATTAAGTCTGAGTCAAGACCAATCCATGAATAGAATGGGTCTGCTCCGTAGATTGATAGGAATCGAGCCAGATCTATGCCTTCTTCTTTATTACCCAGACCGAATTTAGGCTTATATCGTCTGCATACCTTTATAGGATCTAGAAATCTTTTGAGGTAATGGCTCTCATCAGTCACGGTAAATCTTGCATTTTTTACTTGAACTAGCAAAGTATAGCTTGGTATGGCACGAACTTTGCACTATACATTTTGTCAATAATCTCGAAGCCTGCCGATCTGAGCATTAAACTAAGCTGGCTGACTATATATTTTAGGACTACATACAGAGTTATCCAGCAAAAATACTGTATGAATCCAAATCGTGAGGCGATTACCTCTCGGCGCGGCTACGCCAACGAATCCCACATAATGGTTTGACGATCGCCTCACTCAGGATGTAATGTTAGTTCAGTCGATCGATTAAAACATCGCCAACCCTTAAAGCATTCGCAATAATCGTTAAAGTCGGATTCACTGCCGCGCTAGAGCGGAAGAAACTACCATCGACGACGTAGAGATTATCGATGTCGTGAGTCCGACAATTCAAATCTAACACTGAAGTTTTGGGATCGTCGCCGAAGCGACAAGTACCGCATTGATGGGCGACACCTTGAAGGGGGAGCTTTTTCTTGAAATAGAACGAGCAAGGAAGAATCTGTTCGCCACACTCGATCGATTTTAGTACGTCAGACCAACGATGCAACAATCGATCGTAGGCGGCGGTATTATTGGGCGTGTAGCTCAGTTGAATCGATCCATCCTTGGTAAGTGTCACCCGATTATTGGGATCGGGCAGATCTTCGGCTGTCAGCCACCAATCGACAGAATGGTTTGCCATCGACATAAACACCTCTTTATTCTGGAAGGAAAGCCCCGCAATATGCGGCGATTCTGCGGCAATCATATCGCCATTTACCTTACCTAAAAGCTGGACGTGACCCATCGGGTAGTTGAAATCTGGTTCGCCCCAATAGAAATCATTAATTGCCATCGTCTTCTGAAATACTGTCGGATTTTCCTTCAAACTAATACCGATGATGGCTCCATTTTGGTGCTTCATCAGATTTCGGCCCACCAGATCCGAACTATTTGCTAGTCCATTTGGGTGTTTCTCATTGGCAGAACGCAGCAGCAAGGCGGCGGAATTAATCGCACCACAGGCAACCACGACAATATCCCCTGAAAATCGGCACACTTCGCCATCAATTTCGGCGACTACCGCTGTCACCTCGCGCCCAGAAGCATTAGTTAGCAATCGTTGCACCTTCGCTTCGGTAATTAAAGTCACATTATCGAACTGCTCGGCTGGACGGATACAAGTCACATCAGCATCGCCCTTGGCATCCACCAGACAGGGAAATCCATCACAGGTATTGCAGCGAATACACTCACTCAACCGCCGATTGACCTCATTAAGCTTAATCGCCATCGGCATATAAAACGGGTGTAAACCCTTACCTTGCAAGGCATTATTAATTTCTTGAATGCGCGGCTCGTGCTGAATTGCGGGAAAGGGATAGGCACCGCTGGCGGGTGGTTCGGTAGGATCGATCCCATGTTGCCCGTGGACTCCGTAAAGTTGCTCGGCTTGAGTGTAATAGGGTTCAAAATCTTGGTATTTGAGTTGCCAAGCGGGTGAGATGCCGCCTTTATGGACGACTCGATCGAAATCTCGATCGCGCCAGCGGAACAGGGCACCACCATAGACTTTGGTATTGCCGCCGACATGATAACCTACGCCGGGATGAATTTCGCGTCCTTTATGGTCGTACCAAACTTCTTTGGTATGGTAGCGGTCTTTTTGGACGACTTGCACGGTGCTCCAGTTTGCTTTCTCTCTGGGCAAGAAGGAACCACGCTCTAGAATCAGGATTTTTTTGCCCGTGGGTGCGAGGTGGTAGGCTAGGGTGCCGCCGCCTGCGCCTGTGCCGATGATGATGAGGTCGTAATGAGTCGTGGTTGTCATGGGTATCTCCTGGGAATTGTTTGGATAGGAATTAATACGAAGATCTAACTTTCCTAAAATCCGTCATCAGTAGCGGTGAATTCGGATTCAGTCCGCTCTCTGCGACGACTCATTTTCTGGGCATAAGCGTCGTAGGCGATGCAGATCCAAATCAGGGTGATAAACAGGATGTTTTTGTTAAAGCTTTCCGCCGCATTGGGAAAGAGACTACCAGCGGGAATAATGCCAAAAGCTAGCACGATGCTGAAGGTCATCAACATTAGGAGTAAACCCGTCCATTTAACCCAGAAATTCAGGGCAAATAAGGCTCCCAACACAATTTCAGCGAGTGGTAATAACCATGCGTAGGGAACGGCAATAATTCCTGGCAATGGGCCAACTCCTTCCCAGCCGCTAGGGAATGGCCCCCATAACTGAAGTTTTTGGGTGATAACAGTTTGATAAAACCCATTTTTAACGCTGAAGTTGAGGTAATTGGAAATACCTGAGAGAAAGAAAAAAACGCCTAGTGTGATGCGATTGACGGTAACGGCGGTGTTGAGGTTGAATAGAAATTTCATGGCGATCTCGGTTTTAAGAATAAACAGTATTTAAATCTGTTCTTAGTATCGATCGAGCATCCTGACTCTGAATTATTTTGAGCTAAACATTCGCTGAGAAATTCATGCGAATATGCGTTCGATTCTTCCTCGGTTTCTCAGGAGAAACTCAGATTACGTGCGGACGCTGACAGATTGCCGTCCATACCGCAGGACTGTAGACATCCAAATCAATTCATCCATAAACCTTTCCATTCGGCGAATGTATGTTGGTTTGTCGATTAAATTGCCAGTTTCATCAAACAACTTTTGGACATTACTAAAATTGAGGTCATAGAAAATGTTGATTAGACCTAATTCACGCATCACAGGCAGTAAGTTTTGGATAACCCGCGTACCGCCGAACGAACCAGCAGAAACACCACACAATCCAACAGCTTTGTGGATGTATTCTTTCAAGCAGGTGTCTAAAACATGTTTGAGTAAACCTGGATAGCCGTGGTTGTATTCTGGCACCACAATAATTAAGCCATCGGCTCGATCGAGCGTGGCAGAAAACTGTGGATCTTTAATCGATTCGCCTGCGTCGTCAGTGGAGATCGCTATGTGCCGAATATCGATTAACTCCGTTTCTATACCCTCTCGCTGGCTAATCTGCTCGACAATGAATTTGGCAACATATTCACTCTGCCGACCTTGACGGGAAGTGCCGAGAATAACGGGAATAAATAAAGGTGTATTTGACATAATTATTGCTCCTAGTTTTGATTGCTGCTTGTTAATAAAGCTACTTTTTTACAACTTCGATCGATGGTATTCACATCGATAAAGCGGAGGATATTGAAATACTCGCGATCGCTATTGCTACTATTTTTCCACCAAGCGCATGGGATGACCGTCAGGATCTCGTACTAAAATTCCTTGTTTGAAACCTAATGTTCGTCCAGGAATAGTCACAACAGCAGGAGAAATAAATGTAGCTCGATTCTCTCTTGGAAAGGCTCTGTCAAAGAGCTGTAGCTTTTTGACAATTGCGTTGATATCTTTGACTACTAATGTTGTTTGCCAGTGGCTTAGATCGTTTGGTTTTGCATCCGTAGGTAGGGGTCGCCCGTCTTTTGGTTCTAGATATTCCAGAAATTCAATGCCGGGGCCAGAGATCGATCGCAAGCCACTGATATGCAGTCTTGCGTCTTGCACGTTGTTGAGATGTGCCTGTTCGGTACCATAATTTGTACTTTCACCTGCTAACTTTAGTCCAAGCAAATCGCGATAAAACTTCAGGCTAGTGGCTGTATTAGACACCACGATCGCCGTATGATCGATACCCAGAAATGTGCGATTTGTGGGCTGTTGCCACTTCCGATCGCCTTTACCAGATGGGAAATAGATAATCTCTAAATTGTGTCCGTCTGGATCTTTAAAATAGAAGGCTCGAATACCTGCTGCGGCTTTATTGCTGTCAGGAATGCGTTGCGGCGCAGTAGATGCGTGTTGAACCTTATACTTGCGTAAATGTTGGTATGCTTTGTCCATATCACTAACGGCGATCGCGATATGTTGAAACCAGCGATCGTTACTGCGTGAATCAATCGGAATCGGTCGTCCTTTGGGGGTGAGATATTCGGTGAGTTCGATCGATTCATTGCCGAGTTTTAGCTTGACTACCCGCAAACGTACCCCAAACAATCCTTGCAGTCGTTCGTACTCGGTGCCCAAAACTTCTACGTCTGAGACTTTTTGAAAGGATAAAACCTTGGTGTAAAAGTCTACCGATCGATCCATATCTGCAACCGTCATCCCAACTGAGTCAACGGCAGTTACTTGAGCAATTGGGACTTGTGCCATTACCAATGACGAATACTCTGGTAATTTTATTGGCAACCAATCTGATGGTGAAGTTATGCCTAATCCGAGTCCAAAAATGAACAGAGGTAACAACTTTTTTATGCTTACAATCATCGAAGTTTTGCGTATATTAAACAAAATAAAACATTTCTGCCTTCTTGCCGACCTTTGGTAGGGGCAATTCATGAAGCGGCGGTTTTATTCGGGGGTTCCCCCCGAATAAAAAACCGACAAGACATTGCCCCTACCAAAGGAGGAGTTGCAAGTTATTTAATCCTCATTCCTAAGCCGCCGATTAGTAACCTATTGTTCTTGGTAATTCCACAACAATCCACCATCAACAACCATCGTAGAACCAGTGATATAACGAGCATCATCTGAAGCCAAGAAAGCAACTACCGCAGCGACATCTTGCGGTTGTCCCAATCGACCGAGGGGAATATTTTTGAGTAAAGGTTGCAACTTAGCTGGATCGTTTAATAACTGATGATTGATTGGTGTTTCGATCGCTCCTGGAGCCACATTATTAATAGTGATCCCTAAACCACCAAGTTCTACTGCCAGATTTCGCATCATCATTTTCAATGCACCTTTACTAGCGCAGTAAGCAGTAAAATGTGGGAATGGTAATTCTTCATGCACCGAACTAATATTGATAATGCTGGCACGAGTTTTGCCCTGCTCGATTTGATGTTTGATAAAGGACTGAGTAGCAAAGAAAACGCCCTTAAAATTGATGTTCATAACTGCATCAAAATCCTGCTCCGTCACGTCCCAAAAGTCCGCGTGTTTTTCAATCCCAGCATTATTAACCAGAATATCGATCGTGCCAAAATGTTCGATACTTTCCGCAATTAATCGCTGGACATCATCAACCATTCCTAAATCTGCACCGATCGCATAACCCCGATTATAATCACAGAATCCCTCAGCCATCATACATTCACCATCGATCGCTTTAATTGCTTTCAATGTTTGTTCTGCACCATCAGGATTAGAACGATAATTAACGACAACTTTAGCTCCTTCCTGTGCCAATCGAATCGCAATACCTTGACCGATACCACCACTGCTACCAGTAACTAATGCAACTTTTCCGTTCAGTTTCATAATATTTATTGTGAGTTTGTTTAAAATCCCTTCATTGGAGAGGCGATGCACTGAAGCTCCTCGAAGTGTGCCCGTAGAACAGCACATTCATTGATAGTGCGGGTAGGTAAATCCCCTCCGAGGAGGGGTGCCCGTAGGGCGGGGTGGGTAGATCTTCGCTGCAACACATCGATCTCTAATCCTTCGATCGCACTAACGCTTTTGACAACAAGTTGGGCTGATGCACTCAGTCATATTGTTCGGACAAAGTTTACTGCAAATTTGAATTTGGGTCTTTCTTTGTCCGCTGCCTAAATAGACTGCTGCGGCTGCTTGCATCCCCAAGGGTGGTGCGATGCAATAGATCCAAAAACCATGCCATACATGGGCAGGTAAAGCCGAAGCCAGACTGCGGGCGGGATTCATACTCATCCCTGAAAATGGGGCAGCAAATGTGATGTAAATCGCGATTAAAATGCCACAAAATAGTCCAGTTAATTGCGATAAATGAGGACGATTTGATATCTGTAAAACTAAAGTCATCAATCCAAAAGAGATGATAAATTCAGTCGCAAAAGCTCCCAATTCTCCGGCGGTGCCTGGAACCGTAACAATATAGTTAATGGCAGGATCGGCGATCGATCTCCCAATTAATAATCCTGCCAACCAAATCCCCGAAACCCCACCCAGACATTGAGCTAAAATATAAAATCCTGCATCAATAGTCCGAATTTTCTTGAGTCGCCAAAATGTTAATGTCACCGCCGGATTGAGATGTGCGCCCGATCGCTTACCCCAAGGGGAATAAATAATCGAAATCGCAGTTAATCCCATAACAACACCAATTAACAAGCGACGAAATAATGGGTCGGTAATTGCTTGATGGAGCGGCGAAGTCGGAAGTTCAAATGCAGTTGTTGCTAGAGTGGCAACAACCATAAAGATCCCCAAACAGATCGCCTCGATCGCGTATACTATGATATTTTTAATCATTAGGAAAAACCGCGAACAGATAAATCTAAAGATCGAGAACAACTCTTGCTGTTTTGGGTTTAGAAATACAAATCAAAACCGAACCAGGATCGACACTAGCTGATGGTTCCTCTTCATACTCCACCTCTCCCTCGGAAATCTTGCACATACAGGTGCCACAAACCCCCGCACGACAGCTATAATCGGGATTTAGACCATTTGCTTCGGCAAAGTCTAATAGCGTGCCATCAGCAGGATTCCAAGTGAGAGTTTTACCAGATTTACTAAAGACAATTTCCTGACTATCGGTATTTTCTGTCGGGAGATCTCGAACGGGAGTTGTTGTTTTTGGCATTGCTTTAGCAAAAGATTCAAAATTCACATTTCGATCGGGTACTCCCCATTCTCTCAATCCATTTCTCAGCGCATCCATAAATGATGGGGAACCACATAAGAAATAATCAGCTTCAGTGGAACCACATAATTTCTGCATTTCTGGTGCAACGATATTTTGAATTAACGCCGAATCAACGTATCCTTGCTGATGATATTTTCCGGTATCTGTGGCTGTTGGTCGGCTATAACAGTAGATAACGTGTAAATTAGAATGGCTGGCACTAAGCGCATTAATTTCATCACGAAAAGCATGAGCATTGCCATCTCGCGCACCGTGTAAGAACCAGATCTGTCGCAATGGATTGAACCGAACCACCGCTTTTGCCATTGCAATCATCGGTGTAATTCCCACACCATTACTGATTAATACCGCAGGTTTAGAACTATAAACATCGAGTACAAACTTGCCAGCCGGAGGTTTTACCCAAATAATGGAATCTTCCTGAATGCTGTCGTGCATAAAGTTGGAAGCAATTCCTGGCAAAACATTCAGATTGGTTGGAGCGGCTTCTCGCTTAATTGATAGCCGATAATTCATCGCTGATAGATCGTAATCGGACAGTGAATAAGTCCGAATTACTGGTTTCAATTGTCCAGGAATATCAAGCTTGAGTGTCAGAAATTGTCCGGGGCTAAAATCAGGAATTGCCCCATTATCTTCAGGGTGTAAATAGAAAGATGTAATGCCATCACTTTCTTTGACTTTTCGCATGACGATGAATTTTCGCCAATCAGTCCATCCATTATTTGAGGATTCAACCTCAACTGAATCATTTCCTAGCGTATCGTCAGGTAATCGATCGCGCTCATCCTTTCGTTTCCCTGCACCCAAACCGATCGCTGCACCAATCGCAGTACTTGCTAGGGAGGCGTAGACGGCTAATTTACTCGTAGATTCCACATTAGAATCTTTTGGAGACTTCGCTAACTCAACTGCAAGTGCAGCCGGAATCGTGACTAAACTGCCTAGAAAGATGCCAGCAATAACCGCTCTGAGAATGGGATTGGATATTTCTTTGATATTTTTTATCATTATTTTATTCCTCGTTGGCCTAGCCTCTCTATCACAGTCGAGTTAATTTGACAATGATATTATTGAATTCTATTTTGATTGGGTATGAGGATTAAGTTAAGCGGTTGGTAACTTATGTAAAAGCAGAGGTAGTTGATTTTACTCTACTTAGTACAAAACAAATAAGCTTCAAGTTATCTGGACACAATCTTTGCAAATAAATCATATTACAAAGGTTGTGTATTACCAGTTCGATCGAAGAGCGAGTTATTTAACTTCACTTGGCTTAAACTTAGCAATCCGACCTTTTTTCGCTGCAACGACTACATCATAGACTGTGCATAGGGAAAGTGTAGTTTTGTCCTTCTTGCTGTACAAGTTAACTACCATACCCGCTCCACCTACTTGAATCCCAATTGGAGTAAGGTCTTTTTCATACAGTTTACGAAGTAAATCTCCACTTCCAGGCTTACCTTTGACAGCCAGAAGTTGGTCGATCTTGCCTTGGCTTTCACTTTGGCTCTCGCTCATGCTTTGGGCGGATGCTTGGAAAGAATTATGGTTAAATGTTGGTAAGGAAGCTAGCGAAATTGCCATACCGCCACTGACGATCGTTGTAGCGAGAAGAGAAGTGAGTTTCATGTTATCAGTCCTAATTTTGAGTGGTAAAAGGTGTAAGAGCGATTACTTATAGAATCGCAGTTAGGACTGAACCACACCTGAATGGAAACTAATAGTTCCCTGAAATTTTGGAGCTAGATCTTTCAGTCAGTTCTCAGCTAATTCTCAGTTTAGGTAATATCTGATAGGAATGAACGGATTTAAGCCGATCGATATTTTACCGACTGGCTCTCCTACTATTTTGGGAAAAATTGCTAAATTACCTGTAAACCAAGCTTGTCTTCTTTACCTTTTCCCTTTCCCCTTTTCCCTTTCCCCGTCTCAAGTAAGTATTGCTTATCACCATAACTGCTAGAGAGCTAAATACCTCCAAACCATTCATAACCTTGCTCTTCCCAATAGCCTTTACCACCTTTAGGAATTTGGCTGACAAAGCTTACTTTCGTTACCCATTTAGATAGTTTATAGCCCAATTTAATCGGTGTAGCTAAACGGAATGGCGCACCATTTTCGGTAGGTAGGGGTTGTCCATTCATCCGATCGGCAAGAATAGTTTGAGGATGCAATGCGGAG
The DNA here is from genome assembly GCA_025358725.1 of Chamaesiphon sp. GL140_3_metabinner_129_sub. Lineage (GTDB taxonomy): Bacteria > Cyanobacteriota > Cyanobacteriia > Cyanobacteriales > Chamaesiphonaceae > Chamaesiphon. Next base: position 433 of record JANYIT010000235.1, on the reverse strand, counting down.
GCAAGATCCCAACTTTCAGTATATTTATCTGCTGACTGAAATAAAACATATCTAGCACTATCTTTCGGCTGTACCATTGTCGCTAGATCGCGCAATCTAAATCCACCCCACTGGACGATCGCTGCCCAACCTTCGACACAGACGTGTTGCATAATAATTGATGTCTGGGGCAGTTTTTGCAATGCCTTTAAATCCAGTTCCATCGGAAATTTTATTTCGCCATCAATAGTCAACCGATATTCATCGCGATCAATCTCAGGGATACCATCATAACTATTGATTAGCAGAGCTTTGGGATCGATCGCACTTTTAGCAAACTCAGGAATAAGTTGTTGGGGTTTAACAAGTAATTCCCCAAATGATTGATTCAATGGTTCGATTAGATCGCCGACTTGAGTAGTAAGTTCGCTACTGCAACTATTGAGTAGATAAC
>JANYIT010000208.1 GCA_025358725.1 Chamaesiphon sp. GL140_3_metabinner_129_sub | reverse complement strand
CGATCGGGTCAGCTCCAGTTGCTTCGACTAAGTGCAATAATACTCGTGTGCGCTCGATGTGTCGGAGAAAATCATGTCCCAATCCGGCACCTTGAGAGGCACCCTTGATTAGTCCCGGAATATCTGCGAATAATGTGCCATCGCCAGAAGGCTTTCTGACGACACCCAGATTGGGTACTAAAGTTGTAAACGGATAATCAGCGACTTTCGGGCGTGCCGAAGAAAGTGCCGAAATTAGCGTAGATTTACCAGCATTGGGTAGACCGATAATACCGACTTCGGCTAACAACTTTAGCTCCAATCGAATCCGTTTTTGTTGGGTTGGTTGTCCGGGCAGCGCGTATTCGGGAGCGCGATTACTATTAGTTAAAAAATGGGCATTACCCAAGCCACCTTTACCACCAGCGACGACTTTGAAAGTTTGTCCTGGCTCTACTAGATCGACTAACAGCTCATCAGTTGCCGTATCATAAATCATCGTACCGCAGGGTACATCAACGTTTAGATTGTCACCATTTGCACCAGTACAATTCTTCGAGCCACCTTTGCCACCATTTTCAGCTTTGAAGCGACGGTTATAACGAAAATCTAGTAAGGTTTGGAGATGTTCGACAGCAGTAAAGAAAATCGAACCACCTTTACCACCATTACCACCAGATGGCCCTCCAGCGGGGACGTATTTTTCACGCCGAAAGGTCACAATCCCATCGCCGCCACTTCCTGATTCTACTTCTACTTCTGCGAGATCGATGAATTGCATGGCTTGGGCGATTGGGTGTAAATGAGTCAGGTTTTATTTTAACGTACTATCTTCTAGAGAATTTGATTTGGGAATAATTGCATCAATCCGCGATGCCAAATCATTGCCCTGTCGAAGGTTCGGAGATAATATATCGATCGCGGATCATAAAAAAAGGTGAGCAAATGCCCACCCTCCAATTTAATTTGAATTTAATCTCTAAAGCCTAATTATTATTATTAGCGTTAAACTCGCGGAAAGTCTGATAAAATTCAGTCTCTTCATAGATATGACATTTATCAGTGATATCTTTCATCATTTCCCAGGTGAACTTACGTTCCTTAATATACTCACCCCAATTAGCTTTGATAATCGCGTGAGCTTCACGCAATCGGTAAGAAGGAATCGCGGTGGAAATATGATGAGGAACATGAACATTGATATCATGACAGAGGAATTCCACCCAAGCAGGGTAGTCACAGTGTACGGTACCAGATAGTTGCGCGATCGCTTCGTTCCACTCGCCTTCAGGATTGAAAGGAATATCTGCGGCGGTGTGATGAACGATCGTGAATGTACTCATCCAGAAATGATATACCAACCAAGGTAATACCCAAAACTTGACGAAGCCCCAAATCCCTAAAGTCCCAATCATGACTGGGAAAATAACCACAGCACCGATAATTACAAATAAGGCTGAGAACTTGACATCATCTCTAGTTTTGCCTTCAGGAAACTTGCGCCAATCAAAGTGAACGGCTGCCCAGTGAGGTAATGATGCGATCCACCATAACCGACCACGCATAGCTTGATAGACTAGTTGTAGCCAAGTTGGTGCTTCGTCATAAGCCTCAGGTCTCCAAGGTTGCCAAGCATTATCTACATCCATTTTATTGGTGTGTTTGTGGTGCTTGTTGTGTCCATACCGCCAGCCGTGAAAGGGATAAATCAGGGTCAACATGAACAGATGACCGACGATATCATTGACCTTGCGACTATTTGAAAAGGAACGGTGGGCACAGTCATGTCCAATCACAAAACAGCCAGTCATTGCTGTACCTGTAAATACCCATGCGAGGGGTAGGAGGTACCAAGGAGCGTAGGCAATTGCTACCATTCCTAATGTGACTGTGACGATCGTTTTGATCGTCATCAGGAAAGCTTTCGTGTTGTCTTTGGCAAAGACTTCTTTGGGTAAAGATTGGACGATGTGTTTGAGTTTGAGTTTCGGGGACAGCGCGGTGGCTGTATTAGTCTCGATCGATAAAGTCATGTAGCGGTTTTGATCTCCAAAAAAATATAAAGCACCGTTGCTGCTACTGCCAATTAGACACCGCTCTATCGGCAGATCGGTGGCAATTGTTAATTTGTAGCCTAATTAGGTACCGTTTTGTTAACAATCATTAATATTTATCGTACCTTAGTCTGCGACTGGCGGCTAGTAAGTCGATCCCCAAGTTCGAGGAGGTAGCTGAGAATAGATAGATCTAAAGGATTCGTTGACTTATCACCCGCCCTCCACAACATCAACCATCATTTGATTTATTAGATAGATATTTAACGATCGAAGTTGCGATCGAGTGATTGCCGTCAGTAGCTAGTTTAGTCTTAGTTCTAGGTGGTTGTAATGGCTGATTTAGAAAATCCCAGTTATTAGCAAAAAATTGGTCGGGACTAATCACTTGATGATTGCCGCAATCTTGCATCCCATTGAGAATGATTTCAGCTTCAGCAAAGCCAGCACGGGTGAGAGAGACAATCGGAATCTGGAGTTTTAAAGCTTCTGCGTAGGTTGAATAACCTGGCTTGGAGACGACTCGATCGCACAATGGCATAAAATCAACTGGACGATAAGCTCGATCGAGTACTTTAGTGAGATTGGGTAAAGCTGGTGCAAAAGCATCGAGGGTGATGAATTGGTAATCTGGAAATTGACTGACATTGTGGTAAGGAATTGCATCTAAACTCAATCCACCAAAGGTCAGTAAAATTGTTTGTGCTGGTGATTGGTTCAGATTAAACTTGTCGCAAAGTTTATCTAATGGATATTTAGGATCGCCACCAGTCAAGCCGACATCTTCAATTGTCGGAAATCGATCCATTGACTCATGCAAAGGAACACGAAATAGCCTGTCACATTGTCCATAGCAATCGCTAATCCAATCGGTAAGAAAACTAAATTTATTACCCCAATCTTGATAAATAAAATCCCAACCAAAATTACCGGACATCCAACAGGGAACACCTAATTGTTTCGCAATTAAAGTTGTTAATGGTGGGACATCACCAAAGACTAGATTCACATCATGCTCTCGACAAAATGCCACTTCTTCAGCAATTATTTCGTCCTTCTTTGAAAAAATATGCTGCCACCGAGCCAATGTTGCATCTAGATCCATTTTCAAACTATCAGCTTGAACTACTCCCACATCAAACCCGCGCTGACGATAGATAAAATCACCTTCAATATAACATTTCAATAACCATCGAGGAGCCGTAGTTACTAGGATCAGCTTAATTGATGGTAGGATCTTCTGGAGATGCCCAGCGATCGAGGCAGTTCTCGCAGCATGACCAAAACCGTGGTCGGTAATTGCAATATAAATCGTAGGAGTTGACATGGGTAAGCTAGTGTACAGCTAAATTAAATAGTGAAGTAAAAGGAAAGGGGTAAAGGGTAAGAATTTGGGATTAATTAGATCGATATCTAGATGAGTTTACGCAAGTATTGAATTAATTCATCAATTTCGGCAGTAGTAGTAAAGTAATGACTACAAGCCCGAATACAATCGGGATTAACTATTGTTCGCAGGTAAAATTTTTGCTGTTCCAAAGCTTGCACTAATTTACCATGATTTCCTGACCTAACCTGAAATGAGACTAAACCCGATTGCGGAGCTGTATCATTCAGACATTTAATCCCTGATAGTTGTTGTAAACTTTCCCAAAGATAAGTAGCTAAACTAACAATTTTAGTAGCTCGATCGATCGCACTGCCCCACTCTTGATGAGTTGTAATTGCTGCACGTAGTCCAGCATATAGCGGATAGGCAGATGTCGCAACTTCATAGCGACGAGCATCATTAATTAGTGGTAAATCTGGTTGACTATAGTCTAAACTGCGCCAGCCAATGAAAGTCGGATCTAAACTTTCGATTGCATCGGGATGAATATACAATCCTCCCACACCTTCAGGTCCACACCACCATTTATGTCCGGTGAATGCATAAAAGTCTATCCCCAATTCATCTAAATTTAGCGGCAACAAACCCACCGATTGTGCTGCATCTACGAGAATCCGAATCTGTCGATCTTGATATTTATACTGTCGAATACCCGCAGCGATTTTAGCTAAAGGTAATACTTGTCCAGTATTCCAAAGTACGTGACTAAGCACAACTAATCGAGTTTGTGGTTGTAAATGTGCTGTGATGATCGCAACAGGATCGCCAGTATTTAAAGTAGCTAGTAATGGGCAAAAATCAACAACAACTTGAAAACGACGACAGATTTCTTGGATACTTGCAATCACACCTGGATGCTCACAATCAGAAACCAGAATTCGATCTCCAGGTTGCCAATTTAGTCCCCAGAGCGCAATATTACAACCAACTGTGACATTTTCAGTTAGAGCGATCGATTGTGCTTTGACACCTAGTTCAGCAGCGATCACCTGACGGGTTAAATTTGACTCTCTCACTACCAAATCGCTAGTTTTTAATCCAAATGGGCCTTGTAATTGGATCTGCTGATAAGCACCTAGAATCGCGTCCAAGGCAGCTTGAGGCATTGGGCCTTGTCCGCCATAATTAAAATATGCTTTGTTTGATAATGCGGGAAATTGATGGCGATTATTCATGAGTTTTAGGCTTGAGATTTTAGATTTTAGACAACTGAATTAGATCGCTATTTCAAGTTAAATTTTTCGACAGTACCTTGAGAATAATCATTTAAATTTAAATCTTTAATTGTTTTACCAAGTCGTTGATACAATGCTGATTTCACTTCTAAACCTTCAGTTTCTTTCCGCATACCAACGATTACTAAACTGCGTTGAAAAGATGTTCCTTTAGCATCTCGCTGGCAATTGTCACGCTTGAATTGACCCAGGTTTAAAAGTGGGTATTCTTTGACCTGAAATAGTTGCTTGACAATTTGGTCTTGAATTGTTTTCGCTCGACTCATTGCGCGTGCTTCTTCCGTTAATGCAGTTCCTTCACAAGAAGCGGTACCAAGCGCAATAATTCGATTAGGATTATCCATGATTTTGAAAATACCTTGTTTTTCCAATTCCTGTTTGAGAATAGAGATCGGTAAGGATTTAGTTTGCCCTTTGAGTTTAACCTGATTGTCTGAGGCTAATTGCCATTCATATCGATCGCTCAATACTGCCATATTAATTTCTGCTGATTTACCCTGACTATCTTTTGCAGATAAATATGGATAGTAAAGAACATTCCCAATCTTTTGGGGTGATTGGAGTTTGAGTGGTGGAAGTGCTAGAGGACAAAGTTGATTATACGAACCTAATTGACACTCAATTCTTTGCCTATTTGTATAGACACCTAGTCCAGTTGTTGCAGTCGCTAATATCGCCGCACTTACGATCACTTTTTGTCGCCAGTTATTTACAGGTGGAGAATCTAAGGCTGCAATAATACAAGCAACCGATTGATGGCGATCTTGAACTTCATTCATTAACATCCGATCGATCGCATTAGCTAATTGATCGCTAACTTGTCTTTCTTGAGCAACTAATTCTTGTCGCCAAGTCCATTTATTTCTCATAAAATCGTACAATCGATCGGGCGTAATATTTGTCAACAAATGAATACAGGTCGCTCCAAGTGCATAAATATCGCTAGCCGGATAAGCCACCCCTGCCCGAATTTGTTCTGGCGGTGCGTAGCCCATTGTGCCACCAGTTGTACCCCTCGACATGACCGTACTATTTAGATGTTTGGACATCCCAAAATCGATTAATACCAATGCTCCATTTTTGCGTCGCATGATATTTTCTGGTTTAATATCACGATGAATTACCCCGTGATCGTGGACGAATTTTAATATGGGTAAAAGATCGGTCAATAACTGTCGAGTTTTAGCCTCTGAATATGCACCACATTCATCCAATTCCTTGAGCAAATTTTGACCATCGATGAATTCTTGAATCAGATAAAATCTTCGCTCTTGTTCTAAATAAGCATACAGTTGCGGGATTTGATGCGAATCATTGCCTAACCGATCTAATTGTGCCCCTTCCCGTTGAAATAACTCGATCGATTTTTCAAAAGCTTCAGGATCATCGAGCACCTGAGGTGCTGGGAAAAACTGTTTGATCACACAGCGTTTTTCTTCGGGCATATCAGTATCGATCGCCAAAAAATTTCGACTCATGCCACCACTATCGAGAAAACCGATCGGTCGATAGCGATCTTTCAAAAGTAACTTACTACCACAAGCCTTGCAAATTTTCTCCTCAAGATGATTTTGTGGCTGAGGACAATTAGGATTAAGGCAATAGCTCATGGCTGTGATCGATGACAAAGCAATAAATGAATTTTAGCTCAAGGCTACGGATAAGATCGCCAGACTATTTACTCAATTATCCATAATCTCCTGAATTTTGGAAGATTTATCTTGTTCATAACTTAAAATAGTAGCTTTCGACTGAGCGAGATAGATCTTTGCAATCTTGAGTGACTAGTCACTAGAGGATTCAGTTGAAAAATCTTTCCCCAAACACGAGATAATATTAATAGCTATAGATAGCTTAGTATCAATCGCTATTTACGAAATAACTACCATATGCCCCAAATCAAATCCCTCTTCGATTGGTTTGCCGATCGCCAGAAAACTAGTCCCAGCATTCAGCAACAGCAGGAGCGGGAGATTGCTGATGGGCTGTGGACAAAATGTCAAAAGTGTAACGCGATCGCTTATATCAAAGATCTTACTGCCAATCAGATGGTCTGCCTCGAGTGTGGACATCACAAGCGCGTATCCTGCCACGAGCGGATCGAGCAACTAATCGATGCTGATACCTGGATGCCCCTAGATGAAAATCTCCAACCAACCGATCCGCTCAAATTCAGAGATCTCAAAGCTTATAGTGACAGACTGCGAGACACTCAGCACAAGACAGGACTAATTGATGCCGTACTCACCGGAACAGGCGAAATCGAAGGTTCGCGCCTAGCACTGGGCGTAATGGATTTCCAATTTATGGGCGGGAGTATGGGTTCTGTCGTCGGAGAAAAACTCACTCGCGTGATCGAATATGCCACCAAAAATCTGCTTCCTGTCTCGATCGTCTGCGCCTCTGGTGGTGCCAGAATGCAGGAAGGAATGCTCAGTTTGATGCAAATGGCTAAAATTTCCGCCGCGCTAGAACGACACCGTGAAGCTCGATTACTCTATCTCCCCATCCTCACCGATCCCACCACAGGTGGCGTAATTGCCAGTTTCGCCATGTTGGGCGACATTATTCTCGCCGAACCCAAAGCCACGATCGGATTTGCGGGCAGACGAGTGATCGAACAAACCCTGCGTGAAAAATTACCCGACGATTTCCAAACCTCAGAATACTCACTCCAAAAAGGTTTTGTTGACAAAATCGTTCCCCGCACCCAGCTAAAACATACAGTTGCTCAATTGATTCGATTGCATCAGCCAGTGGGGGGATTGGGAGAGTCAAATTAACGAGTGAAGTTAGATTCTTGTTCGCGTCGCGAACCTCTAAATCCTATCTCCCATCTCCCACACTTCGGCTACGCTCAGTGCAAGTCTCCCATCTCCCACTGCTTAATTGTAAATTTTTCTTTACTTTATGAGGAGAGATCGAGAAATCTTGGTCGGGATAATGGGATGATATTGGCAATATGAGATAGCTGTGGCTTTAATCTTGAGTTTAGCTGTGTTGTGTAATTATCATCTAATTTAAAGTTATCTTTTCGAGGGAGAACCATGCTCAAGCGATTCCTGTTGCTGGCTGTGGCAACCATATTGTTTGCATTCCAAACCTTAGTTACCAGTGCTAATGCCATCGAACTCGATGCGGCAACGCGCACAGTCAAATTGAATTCACAGGGTGAAACTGCCACCCTCAATCTCAAACAAGTGAACCAAGGTAGACAGCTTTTTGCGTCTACCTGTGCTCAGTGTCATGCTGGTGGAGTCACCAAAACCGACTTTAATGTAGGTTTAAGCCCTGTAGATTTATCTGGTGCAACACCTGCACGGGATAATGTCGTGGCTTTAGTAGACTTCATGCATCATCCAACTACCTATGATGGTGAAACTCCAATCGCTGAGTTGCACCCTAGTATGGATAGTGCAGATATCTTCACGGAAATGAAGAACCTCTCCGAGGATGATATGTATGCTATTGCTGGACATATCCTGATGCAGCCCAAAATTGTGGGCGAGCAATGGGGTGGTGGTAAAACTGTTAGATAGTGATTAGCCTCTGCTGTCAGAGCGAATTTGCTATTAATGCTTGGGGATTCCCCGACTGTTGATAGCAAATTCGCTCTTTGGTGAGATTTCCCAACCAGAAAGCGCATTAAGACAGTGGCTAAATCCAGAAATTGTTAAAATTTCGATACAGACAGGTACTTTTGCTGCTCACAACCCAAGCATCATGGGTAGAATAACGTGGGCGATCATTTTTGTTCCTTAATTTACAATTTATAGAGGAGAAACGTTTTGAAAAAGCTAATTTCGATTTTCACAGTAGCAATCGCTTTGTTTACAATTGCATTTAGCAGTCCTGCTTTAGCTGGCGACGCAGCTAGCGGTGCCAAAATCTTTAGTGCCAACTGTGCAGCTTGTCACGCTGGTGGTAATAATGTCATCATGGCAAACAAGAATCTCAAAAAAGAAGCTTTGGCAAAATATGGCATGGACTCGATCGCAGCCATTACTACCCAAGTAACCAATGGTAAGAATGCCATGCCTGCTTTTGGTGGTAGACTTACTGCTGCTCAAATCGAAGATGTTGCTACCTATGTCTTGGCTCAATCTGCCAAGGGTTGGTAGTTAACGATCGGTGAATGATGAATAGTGGCTGGTAGTTGCTGATAGTCGATCGAGAAATTGCTGATATTTAAGTTATTCTCGATCGCCGATCTTCAATTCCCAGCCATTATGCTTGTTTAGGCTTTAGGCTTTAGGTCTAGTCTCTCACCCCACAGCCCCATTCCGTAATGTTAGATATTAATAAAGTTGCCAAACAACTACCTGGCATCGGACAACATTTAGTACGTGAGACTGCGGCAAATCAGCAACGCTTGCAGTTGGCTACCGCATCGCTCCAACAAGCGATCAAGCGACAAACAGAAATAGCCCAAATTCAACAACAGTGGGGCAATCGGTTATTCTTCAATACATCTATTCCCGTCGAACCCCTCGATACCAGAATCGATATTGCCACGCCACCACCCCAACAAACCGTACTCGCTACTGACGGCTCCCAAATCGCGCCCAGTCATCATGAAATTGCTTATTGCTACCTAATCAACGTTGGTAGAGTGATGATCCATTACGGGCAAAATTTGCACCCACTGCTAGACAGCATTCCCGAAGTTTTTTATCAACAAGAAGATTTGTATATCTCTCGTCAATGGGGGATTAGTACTGAAGAATGGTTGGGCTATCGCAGGGCAGTTTCTGAAGCTACAGTGCTAGCAGAATTGGGCTGTAACTGGGTCAATCCACCATTTGGGTTTGACGATAAGATAAACCAAATTTCACCCCCTGCCAAGCCGCGTGTGCCAACATTAGCAATGGTGGATGGTTCTCTAGTCTATTGGTTTCTCGAACAATTACCCGTAGATGCCCGCGAACAAATCCTCAATCCGATTTTAGCAGCGTGGGAAGAGTTGCGGGTAGCCGGAATTCCGATCGTTGGTTATCTAAGTGCGTCTCGGAGTATTGACAATCTCAATCTCCTCCGCTTATTAACTTGTCCCCATGATACGCCTGATTGTCCCCTTCACTGTGCTGATGCAACCCGACTTCCCTGTCAGCAGTTTGAAGGAGTGCGGGATACAACCTTATGGAATACACAGTTATCACCAGGGCAACGTAGTTGCTGGTGGCAAAGTACAGCCAAGATTTTGGACTATTATGATGACGCTCAGAAAGTTTATTTCTGTTATCTTCATGTGGGAACCGAAATTGCGCGGGTTGAAGTTCCGGCTTGGGTGGCTCAAGACGAGGCTCTAGCTGGAATGGCTTTAAGTTTGATTATCGCCCAAGTTAATAAGGGCTATGGCTACCCTGTTGCCCTTGCAGAAGCGCATAATCAAGCTGTAGTCAGAGGTGCAGATCGATCGAGCTTTTTTGCTTTATTAGAACAAGAACTCGTCAAAACTGGACTAAAAAATGTCGGTACATCTTATAAGGAAACTAGGAAACGCGGTAGTGTCGCTTAATTTAGTTAGGGCTTGCTGAATAAAAGCTAAAATATAGAGTGAGCAACAGTTACAGCGATGAAATATGCTGCTCAGATCCAAGGGAATCAGCTAAAATCGGTTAAAACCCTGTCACAAAGAGGGCTAAACATGTACAGACAAAA
>JANYIT010000207.1 GCA_025358725.1 Chamaesiphon sp. GL140_3_metabinner_129_sub | reverse complement strand
TCCCTCGATCGAGCGAAAATCTTTGCAACAGAACCATCCTTTAGCAAGGATTTCAGCCTTTAGAGCAACACCATGGACTAATTCAGCAAGCCCTAGATAGGGTAAGCAAAAAGAGTCGCCCGACACAATCGATTGTGTCGGGCGGACTTTTAGGGCAGTAATAGTAAAATATGCATTGATTCAAGCTGTAAGTAGACTAATTATCTGCTTAATTCAAACTTTTAGTGAACTTGCAATTCGCCTACTAATTGAGTGAGTTTGTCTTCGCTAACGTGATAGATTTCTCCACAAAAATCACAGGTAGCTTCAGCACCTTTGTCTGTAGCAATCATATCCTCAAGTTCATCTTTGCCCAACAGTTTTAGTGCGTCTAGCATCCGTTGTTCGGAACAAGGACAATCAAATTTTAGTTCCTTTTCCTCAGGAAAAATCGTCAATCCCAAATCACCTAATAGTTCTTCAAGAATATCTGGGAGATCTTTACCTGCGGCTAATAATGATGTAAATCCTTGTAAACCGCTGACTCTTGACTCCAATAGTGTTACCAATGACTCATCTCGTGCAGCTTTTGGCAAAACTTGGATCAATATGCCCCCAGCAGCTTGCACACTCTGACTATTCATTGATACGCCTAATACCAATGCCGAAGGAGTTTGCTCGGAGCTAAACAGATAATGAGCAACATCATCCCCAACTTCTCCAGAAACTAACTCCACCGTACTAGAATAGGGGCGACCATAGCCTAGATCCCGAAAGATATAGACAAACCCTTCTTTCCCAATTGCCCCACCGACATCTGGTTTACCAGCGGCATTGAGTGGTACTTCGATCTGGGGATGATTCACGTAGCCCCTGACAGTCCCATCTACTCCGGCATCCACCATTAAACCACCCATTGGGCCATCTCCTTTGATGCGGAGATTGACTCGTGCAAACTTGGTTTTCATCCCCGATGTCAGCAATAATCCGGCAGTCATCGCCCGCCCCAATGCATCGGTAGCAACCGCCGAGAGTCGATGCCGCACTCTGGCTGTTTCGGTAAGACTGGTGGTAATTGCGCCTACTGCTCGAATTCCTCCACCTGCTGCTGTTGCTCGAATCAGTCGATCGGTCATAACTTACTCTAAATATTCCTTTACATATATTTTAGGTGTTGCTCAACTCAGATTCCAGTTTTCGGCAGTGTTTCAATCCCTGAAAGGGTTTTAGGTATATTTAATCTCCACCGAAGATTTCAATATCGGTAAATGCTGCTACAGGCGCGCCATGTCCTACCCAGACGATTTGATTGGGTTCGCCTTTACCACAGAAGGGAGAGCCATACATTTCCCAGGTATTGGCATTACCCACTTGAGCAAGATTACCCCAAAATTGGGGTGTGATACCACGATAATTGGGGTTGCGGACAGTTCTCGTCAATTTGCCATTTTCGATTAGTTTGGCGTATTCACAGCTAAACTGGAATTTGTGCCGTTGGTCGTCGATCGACCAAGAACGATTGGATTCCATATATATGCCTCGATCGATCCCGCCGATGATTTGATCAAAACTTTGATCACCAGGTTCGAGATTAATATTTGCCATTCGATCGATCGGCGGACGATTCCAGCTACAAGCACGGCTACAAGCTACTCCTGGCAGATCCAATCGTGCTTGACTTTCCAAACTACCTAGTCCCCGCTCCAAGATGCCATCGCGAATGATATATTCTCGCGTTGCTGTCGCGCCAGTATCATCAAAACTATAGCTAGCAAATTCGCCGGCAACAGTAGGATCAAAGGTAATATTCATCAACGGTGAACCATAAACGAGGTTGCCAAAATCTGACGGCTTGACAAAACTTCCCCCCGCATAATTGCGCTCATCACCCAAAATTCGGTCTAATTCTAGTGGATGTCCGACACTTTCATGGATTTGCAATAGCAGTTGATCTGGTGCAAGGACGAGATTAGTCGTCTCGATTGGACATTCCATTGCTGTCAACAATTCGATCGCCTGTTCCCCCACCTGCTGCACCCGCGCCCACAAGTCCGGCGTGAGAAAATATTCCATTCCCCCTTGATAACATCTGGCTAATCCGCCGCGATCGCTCCGATGTTGGATACTAGCTCCATCCTGGGCAGTAGCGGCATAATCTGTCGTCATCAGCAAAAATTTCTGATAGACATCGGAACCATTACTACTGACAAACCAAGTTTCTAGTTCGCGGGTAATAATTGTGGCACTAGTCTGAACGATTTTTTCGCCGACTTTTAGACTATGACAAATCTTGCCTAATTGCTCGCTAATTTCACTAGGAGTCAGGGTATTAAATGGCTGGAGTGTCGGGGAAACATATTGCCCGACTACCTTGGGTCGCTGGACTGTCGTGATGGGATAGATTCGATATTCACTAGCGGCGATCGCTTGATGATATGCTGCGGTAGCGGCGGATTGAATTCCTTTAGGCGTGAGGATATTTGTTGCACCATAGCCGATTTGTCCATTAATTAAGACTTCGACCATCACACCTTCACTAATCGTCGTCCCATTATTTTGCGGTATTCCGTCCCGTGCCGATCGGCCGATCGCTACTTCCCGCACTTTTCTCAATCCCACCCAATCGACAGGTAGATCGATGCAGTCTAGCAAGTCACTGAGTTGAAGAGTAGGGGTGGTAATCATTTGAAGGGGGGAGATGGGAGGGGGGAGATGGGAGCATTTTGCAAACCCCTAAAACCTAAAGCCTAAAGCCTAAAGCCTAAAGCCTAATTCCTGGACGATGATGGTAATTTCGATATTGTAAATAATCTTGAACTATTTGCCCATGATCGAAACATAGTTGTGGGGGAATTTCCCACGGGGCAAAGATGCCAACACTTTTGGCATCATCTTGGGCGATCGGTACGCCTGTCGCAGTGGCAATAAATACAATACTAATAGTATGCTGTCTGGGATCGCGATCGGGTGCTGAATAAACGTGAAATTGTTCTAGCAGTTGTACATCCAGCCCGATTTCTTCTTTTGCTTCCCGCACTGCGGCTGTTTCTAAGGATTCCCCATAATCTACAAAACCCCCAGGTAATGCCCAGCCGTGAGGGGGATTGAGACGTTCGATCAAGATGATGGGGCGGTGGATTCTATCGATCAGTTCGATAATAATATCTACAGTGGGTGTGGGGTTGCGGTAAGTCACGGTTGGATCATTAATCTGGTGTCGATAGTTTAGATTATCACTGTTTTACAGATCGATCGACTTCTCGTTGGCAAAGCCTCTGCTCTGGAGTATCGTCATTAGGCAGTAGGAAGTGGCTAGAGATTGCGATAACTTAGGTAAAGGATAGATCTGGGCGAGGATCTCAAAGTTATCTGGGCAGATCCCAGCAGTTTGATGGTCAGAAGTTCTAAGATCAATTGATGTGATTTAACTCCCTGTTCAATTAAATTTTAAAAGTTATAGTTGCTAGTAACTCTGTTTCTCAAGTTACAATTACCTAGCAAAATTCATACAAATATGTCTTATACTTCTTCTCCAACTGAAATCACAACAAATAGTGATGTCTTATCTTCAGCTAAGGCAAAGTATCAAGAGCAAGATTATCTAGGCGCACTAATTGAATACACAAAAGCAATTGAGATCAATCCTAGTGATGCACTAGCTTTTTGTTGTCGAGGGGTTGCTTACTATCGGCTGGGTGAGCACCAGAAGGCTATGATTGATTACACCAGATCGATCGCCCTCGACCCTACTTTAGAAGTTGCTTATTACAGACGGGGCTTTTTGCACTACGTCGCGAAAGATTATCTGAGTGCGATTAATGACTACAATAAATCGATCGAACTCAACCCCAAGTTTGCACTAGCTTATTCCAATCGGAGCTATGCCTATCGAGATTTATATGGCGACCAAGAAGCCGTAATCGATTTGAGATTTGCCGCCAAGTTATTCAAGGAACAAGGTAATATGCAAAAATACCATAGTACGATGAAATCAATCAATAAAATTAGCGGTGGGGATAGTTGGGCTTCGGGAATGTTGTAGGGTGCGGCAAGGGTTAAAAGCTGGCTGAGTTAGCTAGCATTCAACCCTGTGAAGACAAATTATTCAGCGATGATCGATTTATAGAGCGCATCGTATGCTTGCGCCGATTTATCCCAACTGAAATCAGTTTCCATTCCTCGTTGTTGGAGTGCTTGCCATTGGGGTTGATAATGAAAACTTTCCTCAGCCCGAACCATACAAGTGAAGAGATCCAGTGCTTCATAGCGATCGAAACAATACCCTGTACCCTTTTGGTGTTGTGGATCGTGATGCATCACCGTATCTACCAATCCACCTGTGCGGCGGACGATGGGTACACAACCATAGCGCATCGCCAACATCTGCGAGATCCCACATGGTTCAAATCGACTTGGCATCAGAAAGGCATCTGAGCCTGCATAAATCCGCCGCGAGAGCGATTCATTGTACATCAGATAAGTAGCCATCCGACCAGGATAACGCGAGGCTAATTGCCACAATTGCGTCTCATAATTGCGGTCGCCTGTCCCTAATACGACGAACTGAGCAGTAGTATATGCCAAAAATCGATCGAGTGTCTGAAGCATCAGATCCAATCCTTTTTGCTCTACTAATCGGGATACCATTCCCACCAAAAAAGTATCGGGATTGATCGCTAAACCGACTTCTTGCTGGAGTGCAGCTTTATTTTTGCGGCGATCTGCGATCGTTTTGGCAGTAAAAGGTTGGACTAGAGCTTTGTCATTGGCTGGATCGTAAACTTCCGTATCGATCCCATTCACAATTCCCGATAAATTAGCACTAATAAAGGATAGTAATCCCTCAATTTTTTCACCATACTCGATCGTCTGAATCTGAGCGGCATAAGTAGGCGAAACCGTATTGACTCGATCGGCATATTGAACCGCAGCAGCCATCGTATTATGTCCCTGCATGTACCAAGGACACCAGGTAATTTTCTCTAGATACCACCGCCACGGCCCCTGATAGGCTAGGTTATGAATAGTAAATACAGTGCTAATATCTGGATCTTGGTGCATCCAAACGGGTAACATTCCTGTGTGCCAGTCATGGCAATGAAGTATCTCTGGTTTCCAATAGTTCCAACAAAACTCCGCTGCACCATTCGCGAAAAATGTAAATCGCCAATCTTCATCCTCACCCCCATAAATCCGCTGTGGATCAAAGACTGGATGCCCAAATAAGTACAAGGGGACATCCGTACCGGGCAGCACTGTCTCATACACCGCGAAGTGATTGAACATCGCATATCCATTCCACACAGGCTCGATCGGAATATCTAATTTACCAATGATCGAACCATAATAAGGCATGAAGATCCGCACATCATGTCCCATTTTGCGAAGAAATTTGGGCAAAGCACCCACAACATCAGCCATCCCCCCGACTTTGGCAATGGGTGCAGCTTCTGCTGCGACAAATAAAATTTTCATAGATATTTTTTTATATTTAGGTGCCTAAGGCTCAAACCCAATTATATCAGCCAATTGACAGCTATCGACATCATCCGCTCGACCCTTTACCCCTTTATAGATACTCTATCAATCTGGGTCTGAGTCCAACTAAAGTGAGGATTGCGACACTACCCAGGGAGATCGCGGCAATTATCTCAAAATAGGCTAATTTTGATTCCCCAATTTCAATATTCTGCTCAAATTCTTTCTTATTTAGCTCCATCAACTCAGTATGAATATTCTTGTATCGATCGAATGCCCAATTTGATTCACCTGGTTTTGTTCCAACACATAAAGCGATCGCTTCAGCAATCCTACCACTCTGGTAAAATTGTCGAATCTGTTTGTCGATTAGGAGATAATCATTAAATGATTTCAATGTATCGATCGCCAACTTTCGTTCACCATCAAAAGTAATATTATTCAATTCATCTGCAAACAATCCAGTTAGCCCTTGAGTCGCTCTTCCTTGAGTGGTGTTAGCGATAATACTATCGATTGATTGATTCGGGGCAATAGTGATCATTTTGCCAACTTTTTCATTAAACGATCGCTCATGTTGAGTGGCATTAGCTTTGTCTAATAAATAACGACTTTCATCAGCATTAGCTTTATAAGATAGAGAGCGCATTTGGCGTAAGGCATATAAGGAGTCAAATGCATCTTGCTTGGCAATTTTCAGACTAGATCTTGCCGCAAGAAAGGAGTTAAGCGTATACCCTGTAAAAATAATCGCGATCGCCGTAGCCCCAAGCAATGATAGATTGAGAATCCGGCGCATTCGTTGATACAAGAAGATCTGGATCATCACTAAAATACCAATCTGCACCAATCCCACAATCGCAATCAGTAAAGAAATTCCTCCATTTGCAAAACTTTGTCGAGCATAAATATTTTCCAACTCTTGAGAATTTACTAAACTGAGTTGTTCTGCCTTTGGGATAATTTCTCGATCCATTAAATTAGCCGCAGTTCGATAAATATTCAAGGCATTTAAACCATCACCTCGTTGGTGAGCATCACGCGCTTCCT
Organism: Chamaesiphon sp. GL140_3_metabinner_129_sub; assembly: GCA_025358725.1. GTDB lineage: Bacteria > Cyanobacteriota > Cyanobacteriia > Cyanobacteriales > Chamaesiphonaceae > Chamaesiphon. Next base: position 25,886 of record JANYIT010000207.1, on the reverse strand, counting down.
GCAATTTTAATAAGTAAGCACTGTTATTTAGTTGTAAACTTTGAATTATTTCTTCTTCGGCTGGATAAGTAATATTTTTTGCCGCAGCTACCAATCGATCGGCAATTTTCTTACGATTCTTATCAAAGTCTACTAATACCTGTCGATCTGCTCCTGGCTTTAGTAATAATTCATTTGCCAGACTTGCATCCATATCAGCAAAAGAATCTTGCAATTGTTGTGCAGTTAAAATACTTGGGGCTGCATCCTTTCCGACTGTCTTGATTGCCTGTCGTTGGGAATTAACCCCATAGATGCTCACAATCAATAGTAATAAACTTACACCCCAGGTCAGATACCAACCACTGCGTAAAATTTGTGGTGTATTAAATTTTTTAGCTAACGTTTGAGTCGATCGAGGAATAGATGTCATCATAAAATTGCTCCAAATTATCAGAAGATGCTGTGTGGTGAAAGCATTTCTCCAAAACTCCGCTTGGGGATTGAGCCAAGCAGATCTGTAGTGCTAGTCACAAATCTTAATAGAAATTCTCAGTAAATTATCCTAAGCTAACAGATTAGTCGGTATATATATTCGGAAATTTTTAACATGACTTCTAATCTAGCTACTAAACTTCGTGAAGGTACGAAAAAATCTCATAGTATGGCAGAGAGTACAGGTTTCATCGCCTGCTTCCTCAAAGGAACCGTTGAAAAAAAATCCTATCGCAAGCTAGTCAATAATCTCTACTTTGTCTACTCGGCGATGGAAGAGGAAATGCACAAACATACGAGCGATCCGATTTTATCTAAAGTATTTTTTCCCGAACTCGATCGTAAGGCGGCTTTAGAGCAAGATTTAGCCTTTTATTATGGTGCCAACTGGAAAGAGCAAGTAGCTCCCTCTGAAGCTACCAAAAAGTATATCGCACGGATTCATGAAGTTGCCGATCGAGACCCTGCGCTGATGGTAGCACATCTCTACACTCGCTACCTCGGCGATCTCTCTGGTGGTCAAATTCTCAAGAAAATTGCTCAAAATGCAATGAATCTCACCGATGGTGAAGGAACTGCGTTTTATGAGTTTGAGCAAATTCCTGATGAAAAAGTATTTAAAAACAATTATCGTCAAGTAATGAACGATTTACCCATCGATGAAGCGAAAGCTGATGAGGTTGTCAATGAGGCTAATGCTGCTTTTGATATGAACATGATTATGTTCAATGAATTAGAAGGTAATCTGATTAAAGCGATCGGTATTCAATTATTCAACCTATTGACTCGCAAACGCAATCGGAATGATAACGAACTAGCTACGGCGGAATAACCTCCTAACAAGTCCTCTGCATCTATAGCAACCGCTAGGGCGATTAGGACATCTCTACCATTACTGCAATACCCCCGACTTCTCCAAGAAGTCGGGGGTATGTCCTAACAAGCTTGGCGGCTGCTATATCAGCGGGAACAAGCGCAGGATACTAAATACCTTCTTCCTTGTGTGGAAGAAGGTATTTAGTATCAGAGCTACAGCTTGCCCAGAATTGGTAAACTAGAGTAAATTTAGTGAGTATCTAATACCAATTTAAAGAATTAACGCGACAGATGTTTACCCCACCCAACCTCCCCTTGGAAAGGGGAGGAGCTAATCTGTCGTTTACTAAAATTAATTTGGTATAACCCAAGTTGCTACCTATGCTCAAAGTGGTTTCAATCGTAGGCATTCTATAGGTAGTAACTTGGGTTATCTATCAGGGCTAATCTATCGAACTGAGCAAGGATCTGAAAAATGACTAACACACTATACGATCGTGACTTACAGTTGTGGCTAGATCAAACGATTCAGCAGTTGAAAAATCATGAGTTTAGTTCTTTGGATGTGGAGCATTTGATTGAGGAGTTGGTAGATTTGGGGAGGGCGGAACGGAATGCTCTGAAGAGTAATCTGATGATTTTGTTGGCACATTTGCTCAAACTACGGGTGCAATCTGATGCCCCCGAACTGATGAAGGGAAGCTGGTATAGTTCGGTGCTAGAGCATCGACAGCGAGTTCTGGATAATTTGGTAGATACACCTTCGCTCAAAAGTTTGCTAGTAGAAACGGTGGCAAAGGCTTATCAGAGTAGTCGCAAGTTGGCAGTTAAGGAGGGGCGTTTGGCAAAATTTGGGGTACGGGTGCCAGCGGAGAGTGAGTATCCGACGATCTGTCCTTTTGAGATCGAACAGATTTTAGATGAGGATTTTTATGGGGTTTAAAGAGTACAATTATTTACGCGTCTTGCTCTAGCGCGGAGCAGTTGATAAAGTCAGGACGAATAGCTTGGTTTGTGGATAATAAGTCCTTGATTTCCGTCCATTGTTTAGTTTCGATCGAATCAATTACCATGTCCAATCGATCGCGATATTGATACAACGATCGCAATAAAGCATCTCGATTATGTTCTGCCATCATCATCCCCATTTCAGGATTACCGCCACCGACGCGACTAGTATCTTTAAATCCAGTACTGGCAAATTTCTTGGCAAAGTCGAGAATCGTCGGATCGGCTTCATGTAAACAAGCATCAATCAAACTAGCACTCACCATAATCGGTAAATGCGAAATCCAGGCTACGGCGAGATCGTGTTGGACTGGGGTAGCATAATGGATCATACAGTTGAGGGATCGAACTAATTCAGCCACTCTTTCTAGGGCTACAGGTGCAGTTTGAAGTATGGGAGTTAAAACATAAGGTCGATCAGCAAATAGCCCCTTCTCAAAGGCAGCAATTCCGCTCTCAGAGTTCCCCGCCATCGGGTGTCCACCGACAAAATTTGGCCACAATTCGGTAGCTCGATCGACGATCGCACCTTTCACCGAACCAGCGTCGGTGATAATTGTCGCTGGATCAAGATGGGGAATTAGTAGCTCAATTGTTGGCACAATTGCCGCAATTGGTGTACAAATAAAGATTATTTCGGTAGCTCGCAAGCTAGCCAAATCGCAACTGGCTCGATCGCAAATCCCCTCTCGTTCTGCTGTTTCACAGGTAGCTAGCTGACGACTGACACCAATCACCTGATGCCCCATCTGTCGAAAATCCCATCCTAGAGACGCGCCAATTAATCCGATACCAACAATACCGATCTTCACTATATTTTTGAGAATTTGGGGGTAGGTCTACAAGCGATCGCGCACCTAATTGTATATTAGATTTTGACTGAAATTCAGCGCAGGGAAAATTCATGCCCATACCCTGAATTTCAGATGTGTCTATTATTAATTAGGAATCATTGCAACCTTAATTACCTGACGGTTTTTCATGTCCTCGAAAGTCTGGGCTAAATCTGCCAGCGGACGACGATCGCTAATTAATAATTCAAAGGGAATTTGTTTGCTAGCCAGCAGTGCTAGCGCAGCCCGAACGTACTGGGGTGTATTGTGAAAAACACCTTTGAGCGTGAGTTCACTATAGTGCAGCCTGTCAGTATTGACGCTAATCGTCGTATCCTTGGGACAACCACCGAATAGATTAATTGTCGCACCTGGACGACCACAGGCGATCGCCGTTTCCCAGACACTCGGTACACCCGTCGCTTCGATCACAATATCTGCACCCCACCCCTGGGTTAAATCTCTCACCGTGGTAGGAATATCTGACTGATGGTAATTCCACGTCCGTGTGGCTCCTAATTTTTCACCGACTGCCAAACGGGAATCATTACCGCCAAATAGCCAGACTGATTGGCATTGACTAGCCATTACTGCCACAAACATCAACCCGATCGCGCCGTCACCAATCACGACTACTCTAGAATCAGGCGTAAAATTACTTCGCGCCACTCCATGCAAAACACAAGCCAAAGGTTCTGTCATCGCGGCTAGCTCGGCATCGAGATCGTCAGGAATTGACAGGAGATTGTGTTGCACGATCGAGGCAGGAATGTTGAGATACTGAGCAAAGGTACCATTATTCCAAGTTAAATTGGGACAGAGCGAATATTCATGGCATTGACAAAAAAAACAATTCATGCATGGTGCCGAATTGTTCGCTACCACTCGATCTCCAATTTGCCAATCGGTAACACCAGCACCTAATGCAACAATTTTCCCGGCGGCTTCATGTCCAAATCTAGTTGGCAACTTGAGCATTTTTGCGTGCCCGCCGCGTCGCCAGACTTTGAGATCTGTGCCGCAGGTAGTCGCGGCAACTACCTCGATCGTCACCTCACCCTCTGCGGCTAAAGGCGGATCGACAGTTTCCAGACGGAGATCTTCTTGACCATAAAGGAGGGCTGCTAGCACAAAATCACCAATTATAATAACTGCTTGAGACCTGCTCCAGTATAAGAAACTTTGCGATCAAAAATTCACCACTGTTATACTGATAAGTACGAGCCGAAAGTGTCTAAAGTATCAAAAATGTGGCTATTGATTTTGAATCCTCGGACTTGTTCAGATTGAAATTGCTAGTTGATATTACAATTAACTTTTCGCAGGTAGAACAACAGGATATAATATGGTGCGCTAGGTTGCCAACCATCGTCAACAGCACCTTTCCCCAAAAGACTCAAGTTAGCGGTCAACAAGATCGCCTGACTTAGGCCAGATAATCTGTCATCAAACACAATTTCTCACTGCATAAAATTCTTATGAACGAAAAAAAAGTAGAAGATCCTAAATTGGTGATAGTTTATTTTGCGAATGGTACCGTTCAATGGGTGAAGTCGGGTAGTACCAACCAATGGTCTAGGGATGGCGGTAAGGTAAACAAATTTTTTGAAAGTAGGGTGTATCACACATCGACTGGTGACAAAATTAAGATTAAACAACATTTTAAGTTGTTAAATACAGTTTTCATGGATGTTGGAACTGGCGCATTTCTAGATACTGTTCGTGAAGATTTGCTTGGGTTGGTACCCGATCCCCATGATTCTGTGCAGCAATGTAAATGGTGGGATGTTGATTGGTCTTGCCCGATCGTTTTTGAGCCAAAACCAGAACGGAAGCCATTCAAAAGTCCGGTTGTGCGGAGCTAATATAGCAATCCTAAAGCCCCTAGAGGGCGGGCATACTTCGGCTCACTGTGCCTACGCCAATAGTGCAAGACGCTTAGCACGAGTCAAGCACCGCCCCTACGAGTTCATGTTACTGATAGAAACTCAAATAGGATTGCGATAGTTAGATTAATCCAAGTTGTTACCTAATCTAGTCCGCAATTATCATGACTGGTAAATCCCAATTGTGCAAACAACAATATGTAAATATTGTTACCAAAATGCTTTAGCCATTACTGAGATTGGTATTCAGGATTTATAAATTTTTGTTAAAGTTTGTGCATTTATTCCGAAAAATAGTTTGTTTTCGAGGAAATACTATACTATAGCCATGTGCTACTGTCAGCATCAACAATCATATTGAGGAAAACCAATGTTTGGATCGAGACCCCCGCATTCCAATCAAGAGCGACCACCACATCCTAATCAAGAGCGTCCGCCACACCCTCAAGGCAACCAGCAAGGAAACCCTCAAGGAGAGCGTAACAACCAGCCACCACTCTTAACTGAGCACGATCGACAATTATTAGGTGAGTTGCTCAATAATGACGAACAAGCCCAAGCCTTGTTTGGAACGTTACAAAATGCTCCCCCAGAATTAGCAGCGATTGGTTTTCTGCTGTTGAGAGTTTTTGAACGGACTAAATAACGCGTAGTATCTGGCACTGACTGTAGTGGCACTGGAGATCTAGTTTTACAATGTTGCTACTAATTAATTTCTGGGTATCTTAATACTAGATTGAAATAGTAGCAGCCTTCAGGTAATCGATCTGTCGATCGAAACCCAGTGCCTAGTTCTGATCCAGATTAAATTACACAACTTTCGGGAAATTGTCGATCAGCAATTGTAGAAAGAACGCAAGACTAGCTTTGCTTAATTTGAACAGCAAATGTACTGTGAAAAACGTTCGATGGTTTTGTGGCAGTTTTATAACTTTACAAAAGCGGTGTTAATACATTACGAGCACAGAGAGAAAGAAATTATATGAGTTCAAGCAATGAACCAAATGCTGCTAACAATATAGATGGAGTAATATTGTTAACCAACCCAGCCGAAACAACACCACAAAATAAATCGGACGAAACTAGTCAGCCTGCCGAAATGTTGAGTGGAGTAGAAACGCCACCAACTGTAGAAGCACCTCCTTCTAATCAGGTGCCTCGAAATCAGACGGGGATGATTCCATTAATTCGTCCACTAGACGATGACAAGACAGAGCCACCACCTCATCCTGTCGATGGCGAACCGTTGCCAAACGTGTGGATTTACGATGGCGAAGCTTATGATTTGACCCCATTTATTGCTAAGCATCCAGGTGGACAATTCTTTATTGGGCGCACCAAAAACAGAGATATCACCACAATTGTGAATATCTTTCATCCCAATCCTGCGAAAGTAAAAAAAATTATTGAGAAATATTCTCTAGGTAAATCGGCAAGACCAGAGCATATTCATCCTAAATATAACGCCCCACCATTTCTATTCAAACAAGATTTTAATGGTTGGAGAGATACACCGAGATATGACTTCAGAAATAAAGATCAGCTACTCTTTAAAATAAAAGACAGAGTATACGAGAAAGACTTCAAGCAAAAAGTTGCTAAAATGGATTCTCTCTTTAATGCCGTAAGTATCATGATTTTGATACTATATTTTGCGGTTCAGTGGTTGTATTTAGATTACCAACAGTATATGCCAATATATCTGTTTGTAGTCTTAATGTCGATGTTCAGAATTTCTCTCGCAGGAGTCGGACATTATTTGATTCATCGACCTCAAGTCGGCCTGAATAAAGCAATTGCCAACGTTTTTGATATTAACTATGTCCCACTGGCATTAGTGGTCACTGATGGTCATACATTACTGCATCATCCTTTTACCCAAACAGAGGTTGATATCAAGAAGAATGTGTTTACATTCATGCTGGAAGTTCCACGGTTTTATCGAATTCCGGTGCATACCGCTCAGAAAATTGGGCATATCTCCACAGGGATGTTTGCTCGAATTGTCGAACTAGTATTTATGGCAGCTAGAACTGGTGTCTCAGACATGTATGGTTCTTGGAGACTAGCTTTGCCTCATTTTATCGGTAGTTTTGGCATTCATGCATTGCTATTGGGGGAACTGATTTTATTCGCAGTTCGAGGTGAATTCCTGGCCTGGTTTGCACAGTTCTTTGTTACTGTCTGGATTAGTACTTTCATGATTGTTGCTAGTCATGATTTTGAAACAGATTTACCAAAGCTGGAAACAGTACCACAGGCAGATCATGATGCTGATGCCGGGGTAGAAAAAGCTCCTGATTGGGCTGTCTTTCAGCTTCAGAATTCTTACGATCTAACGATGATTGGCAATAAATATATTGATAGCTTCCTGACCGCAGGTTTGGGACCCCATCGGGTGCATCATGTATTGCCACAACAAAAAAGTGGTTTTGCCAATATTATTAGTGAAGATATTGTGAGAGAGGAATCTGCAAAATTTGATGTCGAGTGGGCAGATTCACAGAACTTCTTTGTCGATCGATTACCAATTTTAATGAAATATTACTTGGGTAATCCATCAAGAATGGCACAACGAGAGAATTATGGTTTCTTCAAAGAACATTTTCATCCTCGTGCGTTACAGATAACGATGCAATACGTGATCTCAGGTTGGATTGGAATCGGTTCGATCTAATCATTGGTAATTGTCAGATAATTATGTACACTTCCTCTGGACTCTCAATGGAGAATTAAGAGTTCTCATGACTTTTAGCATAGTCCTACAGAGGGAGTGTATTCCTCATCTAACAGTCCAAATATTAGCTACTTTTAGGATCGGAAACTACTAAGTTATAGGATTAAAATGGCTAATCATTAGCAAAATTACTATTAACATTAACCTATTTGGATTAAGCCATGACTAGTTCTAGCCCATTCTTACCTGTCATTGAAGGTTTTGCTACTGGCACACCGAACAACGTATTACTGCAATCTGATGCTGCTAAATTTTTAGCTAGTCTTAGTTGTTTGGAACGCAATAAGCATCGAATCGAAAAGATTTATGAAAATACCCGAATTCATACCAGACATCTGGCGATCAACTTGCTCACAGAGGAGACGGTTGCCTTTAGTCAAGAAAAAAACACGATCGAGAAGCGGATGCAAATGTATGAAGAATATGCATTTTCGCTCGCCAATGAGGTTGCTAGCAAGGCTTTGTTTGCCGCTACAGATCCACAGGAAGGCAAGATTGAAGATCAAATTGGTCTGATTGTTTTTGTGACTAGTACTGGCTTTATTGCGCCTGGAATCGATACTAAACTGATTGACAGTTTGGGTCTCAAACGAAATATCGCGCGCATTCCGATTAACTTTATGGGATGTGCTGCTGCCATGACTGGATTGAGAGTTTGTAGCGATCATGTGCGGGCCAATCCTGAAAGTAAAGCTCTAATTGTTTGTTTAGAGTTGAGTTCTGTTAATGCAGTATTTAATGACAATCTTAATGACATTATCATCCATAGCATTTTTGGGGATGGGTGTGCTGCTGCGGTGATCGGAGCTGATGTCGAAGATAAATTGATCGGACGAGGCAAATTTGTAATTAGAGATAACTTTAGTTACCTAGCAAAAAACACTGAAGATGGTATTACTTTAGGTGTTAAAGATAATGGTATTACTTGCCTACTTTCTCGCCAATTACCTGATTATATTCAGTCTGATGTAGGACCAATCGTCAAGGATTTTCTAGCTAGCCATCAACTGACTAAAGAGAATATCGATCTATGGGCAATTCATCCTGGTGGGACACGAATTATTGAAAGATCGCAGCTTTCATTGGGCTTAAATGACGAGCAAGTCGCAGATAGTTGGGAGATTCTCCGTCAATATGGCAATATGCTAAGTTGTTCGATTTTGTTTGTGATGGAGCGAATGATGTTGAGACTGAATGAGCATTCAAGTAGTCAAGGTACAGTAGCTGGTAGGGGAGATAACTCGATCGAGAACCCTCCACCTGTAAATGGAATTGCATTTTCTTTTTCTCCAGGGGTTGGGATTGAAGGAATTCTGTTTGAGAAGATTTAGAGCAACTGATACCAGCAAGACATTCACTTTATTATCTTCAGAAAAATTGCAATTTTATGGAAATTATTAAATTTCTATTAGAAATATCTTGGAAACAGATGGCCATTGCTGTCATCGCTGGCTTAGTCAGTGGTGGTGGTAATGCGCTGATGATTTCCTTAATTAATAGGGCTGTTCGGGAAGGTCGTACGCCAAATGATTTACTATTCTTTGCTGTAGTAGCTGTTTTTATTATAGCTACAAGTATAGTCTCTCAATATATGCTGATTTTCCTGTCGCAGAATGCCATCTATTCGCTGCGATTAAAGTTAAGCCAAAATATTTTATCTTCACCACTAGAACATTTAGAAAGACTAAAAGAAAATAGACTGATTGTTACATTGACAGAAGATGTTCGCAACCTAACTCATGCTGTATCGTCAGTACCAGGGTTGTGTACTGATTTTGCGACAGTAGTTGGCTGCTTTGTTTTCTTTGCACTTTTATCTCCCGAACTGTTTACACTTACGGTTGTTTCTAGTGTTGTAACAATGTTGTTTGTTCAGGCGATCTTGAACAAAGCACAAATATTATTCTTTAGTTCTCGTGAAGAAGAAGACACTCTCTTCAAGCATTATCGAGCCATGATGAATGGAACTAAAGAACTCAAACTCAATCGATCGAAGAGAGCAGCATTTCTTGAAAAAGACCTCAAAGGAACTGTATCGAAACTGCGTAGTTTGAATACCAAGGCGATGAAGAGTTTTGCTGTCGCCAATGGTTTTGGTCAAATGTCTCAGTTTGCCAGTATGGGCTTTATTCTATTTGGATTGCCTTTCTTTTTAGCATTCCAACCCGGCACATTAGCAACTTATGTTTTGATCGGGACATTCTTGGCATTGCCGATGCAAAATCTTTTAAGTAAAATTCCTGAGTTAGTGCGTGGAAATATCTCGCTCAGAAAGATCGAACGCATGGAACTGTCTTTGATGAGCCTTGGTGAATCTGAAACAATTCCCTTGAAGGTGAGTCCATCTTGTAAGCTGGAATTCAAAGATGTTGTCTATACATATCAACCTGAATTACCAGAACTTCCTCCAGAAGGATTTGGTAAAAATGGACATCCGCCAGCCCATCCTGAAGGGTTTGGCGAAAATGGACATCCACCAGCTCATCCAGAAGGATTTGGCGAAAATGGACATCCACCAGCTCATCCTGAAGGGTTTGGCGAAAATGGACATCCACCAGCTCATCCAGAAGGATTTGGCGAAAATGGACATCCACCAGCTCATCCTGAAGGTCTAACTGCAAATGCCCGACCTGGCTCTTCACCGCAAGAACAGAGAGGTTTACCCAATCAGCCGGGTAGAACTGGTTCAGGTTCATTTATGCCACCGCCTAGACCAGATGAAAATGGATTTATGCTCGGCCCGATTAATCTATCTTTGCAACCAGGTGAATTGCTATTTATTATTGGTGGTAATGGTAGTGGTAAATCAACTTTAGCCAAACTAATTACCGGCTTATATCTTCCCCAATCAGGATCGATCGAGCTAAATGGAAAACCCGTTACTGACGATAATGTCGAGTGGTATCGTCAACATTTTTCTGCGGTATTTTCGGACTTTTACCTATTTGATAGTTATCTAGGATTCGAGCGTGATACGCTCGACCAAGAAGTAAACGGCTACCTCCGACAACTTCAGTTATCGCACAAAGTAAGTGTCAAGGATGGTGTGCTATCGACTACCAACCTGTCACAAGGTCAACGCAAACGTCTAGCACTACTAGAAACTTATCTGGAAGATCGGCCAATTTATGTGTTTGATGAATGGGCATCCGATCAAGAGCCTAAATTTCGGGAACTATTCTATAAGGAGATGTTACTCAACTTAAAGCAGGAAAATAAAATAGTCATCGTCATCACTCATGACGATCGATACTTCCATCTGGCCGATCATGTGATCAAGCTTGATTATGGCAAAATTGAATTTGATCGTGTTGCTCAAGCATAACTCACGCTTGCCACGATCAAGATTGGCCTACTAATAGCATTAGTAGGCATCCTTAATTCATTTGGGAAGTATCACTCATCTAGACACATCAATGTTTTCCAGCTAGAGGTTTATTTACTTGCGGTTACTACATGTCCAGAATTTCAAACCAGCTCTTGCTTACTTCGACTATCGATTCGTCAGTGCTCTGATCGCCGAATCACTTCTTACACAGTGCCAATTATGTCAGATATATCTCCATTCAAAAATATCAGTAAACAGTCGATCGTTAGCTGGGGTTTTGGGCTAGGCAGCTTATTTTTAATTCTGAGCGGTGGTTGGATCGTTTACAACCAGTTTTCTGGATCGAAAGAAACAGACCAACAACGACCAGTTCCAGTCTCCGCAGAGCGGGCTAATTTACCAATTACTGTCTCAGCAAATGGCACAGTTGAGCCAATTAAGGTCGTAAATGTCAGTCCGAAAACATCTGGAATTCTCAAAGAACTGATGGTCGATCAAGGTGATAAAGTCACCCAAGGGCAAGTAATTGCCACAATGGACAATGCCAACATCCAAGGCCAATTGATTGAAGCAAAAGGAAAATTAGCAGAATCTGAGGCAAATCTTCGTCAACTAATCTCTGGCAGTAGACCCCAAGAAATTGCCCGCGCACAATCTGCCCTGGAAGAACTCCAGGTAAACCTGAACAAGTTAGTAGCTGGTAATCGTCCTCAAGATATCGGTCAAGCTAAGGCTCAACTAGACAGTGCTGTGGCGATTTCTAAAAAAGCGGAGGATGAATTTCGTCGCAATCAAATGCTCTTAACTCAAGGCGCAATTTCATTACAAGCTCTGAATGAAAAACTATCTATTCGCGATAGTGCCAAAGCTAATGTAGTTGCAGCACAAGAAAAATTATCGTTGATCCAAGAGGGAACTAGAAAAGAAGAGATCCTCCAAGCCAAAGCTGGAATTAGAACTCAACAGCAAACATTATCTTTATTAAAAGCAGGATCGCGACCAGAAGAAATTGAAAAAGCTCGGGCTACGGTGATGTCGGCGCGTGGCTCACTGCAAAATGTGATGACTCAGATGGAAGATACGATTATCAAAGCTCCTTTTACTGGGATCGTCTCTTTTAAGTATGCCGATCCAGGTGCATTTGTAACGCCGACGACATCAGGTAGTTCCGTTTCTTCAGCAACTTCCTCCTCAATTCTATCGATCGTTTCTGCCAATCGAGCAGTTTGTAATGTCGCTGAAAAAAATATTGCGAAAATGAAGGTTGGGCAAGAAGTCACCATTAAAGCAGATGCCAACCCTACCAAAACTTATCGGGGCAAAGTCACCCAAATCGCCAATCGATCGACTGTAGAACAAAATGTCACCAGTTTTGGTGTGAAGGTTTCACTCGAAGGAAATGCTGCCGAAGAACTCAAAGCCGGAATGAACATTTCCGCAGAATTCCAAGTTGGTAAATTGGAGAATGTAATTACAGTCCCGACGATCGCGATTACCCGTCAAAAAAATCAAACAGGCGTATTTACTGGTGCGCCTAATCAACCACCTAGATTCGTCCCGATTACTACTGGTGTGACGATCGACAATCGGACAGAAGTTAAAACTGGACTGGATGGTTCAGAACACATATTAGTTAATAATCCCTCAACCCAACCACCACCATCCGGGTTTTCGTGGAAAAGTTTATTTGGTGGTTCTGACGAACAACCAAAAGGGCCGCCACCCGGTGCTGGTGGTGGTGGGCCTCCAGGTGCTGGTGGTGGTGGGGGCAGTGGGCCTCCAGGCGGTGGCGGTGGGCCTCCAGGCTAAATCTCAAGACAAACACGATCCTCAGCACTTGTCGGTGCTGTGCTGAGGATACTCGGCTTTAATTTTTTGGCGTGTGGCGAGCTTACTCAAGGTAGAACTAGGATATGAAGAGGCGTTTCATTCAACTGGCGGTTGCGGTATTGATCTTAATTGCCACAGTGAACTTTCTGGGCGGGAGCTTAATTAATATCCCCAGCATTGCAAATGTATATCACAGCGATTTGCCCTTGAGCAAAATGCCATCTGGGTCGATGAATCTCAAGCATTTGCCCATTGGTGACGGGAAACTGTCCAGCAGTCCCAAAGTCGGCTGGATTTGGCCCTGTCGAGTCAATGCAAATGGTAGAGGTGCCTCCCGCAAAGGTACCTGGATCAAGGGCGATGGTACTTATGATTTGACAGCCAAAGCGATGGTTAATGGTATCGTGACATGGCCACAACGCTTTAAAATGACCGTCAAAGACGACAAACGAGTCTTTAGCACCAATGACCTCCCCAATCACCCCACAGGGATCTACCCGATTGACCCCAAAAATAGTGCAGAGGCTTATAAATATGATACTAATCCAAATAGTATCACTGCCCAAAAAATGCTGGTTGAGCTACCAATCAATCCAATTTTAGCCGCAGAAGCTACTTGTACACCAGGCGCAATTGGGATACTCAATACAGGTGCGGTATTATTCAATGCGCTTGACGACCCAGGTCGAGATGCTTTAGCTCACGAAGTCCAAGACTCCTGCCAAGGACATCCCGAACCGTCTGGAGTTTATCATTATCACAGCATCAGTACCTGTCTCCCTGACAAGACTACGCGCGATGGTCACTCAGAAATTATGGGTTATAGTCTCGATGGTTTTGGAATTTATGGTCGGCATGGCAGCGGTGGTAAGATCCTCGCAAGTGCCGATCTAGACCAATGTCATGGGCATAGTCACAACATTGATTGGAATGGTAAAAACGTAAGTATGTATCATTACCATGCAACTTGGGACTTTCCCTATACCATTGGTTGTATGCGTGGTACATACAAAAGAAGTGATGTCCGGGCGATTAGAGGAACGCCTCGCAGCCAGATGTCTCCAGGTAGCCAGAGACCCCCACGCAACCAGATGTCTCCAGGCAATAATAGCCCGACTGACCGGAGTTTGTTAGATCGTCCAGGATTCACAGACTCCCCCAAGAAGTAATCTAATTCTGCTGTATTGGTTAAAAATAGAACAATGATTTTGATGCAGGGTATTACCAAAGTCTATCGTTTGAGTGAGGTTAAAGTAACTGTACTCAAGGGAATTGATATCGAGATCGAGCAAGGTGAGTATGTTGCCATCATGGGGGCATCTGGTTCGGGAAAATCTACTTTAATGAATATTATCGGCTGTCTCGATCGATCGACGGCGGGAGATTATTCATTGGAAGGCAGAAATTTAATGAATCTAGATGACGAACAATTAGCTTATGTGCGGAATCAGCGGATTGGCTTCGTGTTTCAACAATTTAATTTGTTGCCACGTTCTACCGCGCTAGAAAATGTGATGCTACCAATGGTTTACGCCAATATTACCAAGCAAAAACGTCGTCAACGCGCGATTCAAGCTTTGACTCAAGTTGGATTGGGTAATTATCTTCACAATCGTCCGACCCAACTTTCGGGTGGACAACAGCAGCGGGTGGCAGTTGCCCGTGCGCTAGTCAATAACCCAGCTCTGGTGCTCGCAGATGAACCAACTGGCGCACTAGATAGCGAAACTTCTCGGGAAATAATGGATTTATTAACTGAGCTAAATCGCAATGGGATTACGATTATCATCGTTACACACGATCGAGAGGTTGCAGCTCAAACCAATCGGATGATTCGACTTCAGGATGGTTTAGTGATCTCGGACGATAAATAATTTTTGATTTTGGTCAATAGCAGCAAGATGCAGACGGAGGTGGCTAGATTCAATCGCCTGCGATATTTTGGCATGGCAGATCGAAGTATGGGATTGGGCTGATAGCAGTTATCGTCGCTATTTTCCAAGCAGGATCCTGCGCCAATGAACAAATTTTAGATATAATAAGCGAAAGCAGGTCGTAGATCTCAGCAAAATGATCCGAATTGTGGGACAGACCATAATTTGCCAAGGCTAACCAAAATATTTAGAAGCTCATGTATTTATCCAGTTGGCATCGATTTAGAATCTAGCAATTAATTATGCCCAGTTGAGGGTAATAGATCGGTTGATGCTTACTTCCTTCCCACTCTGAAATTACCACAGTATCTCACTAGCGA
The DNA here is from genome assembly GCA_025358725.1 of Chamaesiphon sp. GL140_3_metabinner_129_sub. GTDB lineage: Bacteria > Cyanobacteriota > Cyanobacteriia > Cyanobacteriales > Chamaesiphonaceae > Chamaesiphon. The sequence goes on along the minus strand of JANYIT010000207.1, from coordinate 10,720 downwards.
TCGCTAGGATCGAGATTGGCAGTATGAAAGTAAAAAGAGAGTAAGCTGCAATCTCAAAAGTCAGCACGTTCAGCTTTTTTCATCGCTTCAATAATTACGCACCGAAATAATCTCAATATTTCCAGTCATGCAAAAACAGACATCTGATCTAGATATCCATAACCTTGAAAATATTATGGATGCTAATGTCCTCGGCGATACGAATATCAACTACTCGAAAATCTTGATTACGCCCAAAGAACTCAAGGAAAAGTTACCACTATCGCCGGAATTGGAACAACGAATTGTTGATTATCGCCAACAGATTCAAAAAATATTAGATTTCCAAGACAATCGTAAATTCATCGACGTCGGGCCTTGTTCGATCCATGATGTAGACGCAGCGCAAGAGTATGCACACAAATTAAAAGCTTTAGCCGATCGAGTTCAGTCCAAATTTTTATTGATCATGCGGGTTTACTTCGAGAAACCTCGCACTACTGTTGGCTGGAAAGGGTTGATTAATGACCCAAATATGGATGAGTCTTTTGATGTCGAAAAAGGCTTGCATACTGGCAGAAATTTACTGATTAAAATTACTGAAATTGGCTTACCAACTGCAACAGAAGCTCTCGATCCAATTATCCCCCAGTACCTAGATGAATTAATTTCTTGGGCGGCAATTGGTGCCCGCACTACTGAATCTCAAACCCACCGCGAGATGGCTAGTGGCTTATCAATGCCTGTCGGTTTCAAGAATGGTACCGATGGCAGCGTTAAGGTCGCTTTAAACGCACTCCAATCAGCAAAACAACCACACAATTTCCTGGGTATCAATAAGCAGGGACAAGTTAGCGTTTTTCAAACCAGAGGCAATGCCTATGGACACATTATTTTGCGGGGTGGTGAGGGTAAACCCAACTACGATCCGATCAGCGTCCAACAAGCAGAAACCGAACTGAAAAAAGCCAACTTACCACCGCGAATTGTGGTTGATTGCAGTCACGGGAATTCTAATAAAGATTATCGCCTCCAACCGATCGTCTTTGAAAGCGCGATTCAACAGATTATTAATGGTAATACCTCAATGGTAGGGATGATGCTAGAGTCCAATCTTCACGAAGGTGGACAATCCATTCCCGCAGATCTCAGTCAGCTCAAATATGGCGTGTCTGTGACTGATAAATGTATTAATTGGGACGAAACTGAACGAATTATTCTCGCCGCTTACGATCGACTATCGATCGGTTAAATTCAGATTTTGCATGATAAAAAATCCCTGATTAATTATTGGGGATTTTTTATCGACCATTACTGCTATCGCAATCCTAAATGATACCAATTTAAAGAATTAACACGACAGATGTTTACCCCACCCAACCTCCCCTTTCCAAGGGGAGGAGCTAATCTGTCGTTTACTAAAATTAATTTGGTATGAGTAGGGACAATTCATGAATTGCCCTGAGGCTAGATCTCCGACTTCTCCGAGAAGTCGGGGATCTGATATGTCCTAACTACTATGGCGGTTGCTATAGATCTAATTTCTTCACTTAGGGCACCACTGGGCGAACTGAAGATCCTCCTTAACCAGTTCAGAACTAATGCGTTCTTTATCAGCAGGAGCAGCCGTAGAAAGTTTAGCTCTTTTATCTTCTAAGGATTGATGAATGAAGGTACATTCTGGTCTGATCTCTCTTGTAATGGAGTCATTTGTCTTTGTAGAAACTGACGAACAAGCATTCAGAGTAATAGAAATCCCGATTAGGCAAAAAACAAGATACTTCATTCTAGATATCACGAGAACATCATTTATTGATTCTGCGATCGATCTAGCAAATCAGGAAGATCTAGCCCTTATGATGGGATTATTCTCGACAGATTTTGAAATTTATCCTGTAGCAATCACTGCTTTGGCAGATTTAGCCTAAAAAAGGACAGGTGAAAAATTAATCTCACCTGTCCTTTCAAGCATTTTCCCAAGAAACCCGACTTCTCCAAGAAGTCAGGTTTCTGTCTCAAGTTAGTTACCTGCGGGTAGGGAAGGAGAACGGTGATAAGGAACTACATCCACACCGAAATAGCGGGAATATTCCGTACTATCTACCATCATATTTACCGCAGCAACAAAGCCTTGTTCTGCCATCACGCTATTGTAATGGGAGATTTCAGCTTGGCTGATTGGGGCGCGTCCTAACAGGTGACGGAATAAGAATTCGATCACTTTAGTATTCGGATATGGTGTGTAGAAGCGGTTGATATAGGCTTCGGAAGTGGCTAACGTAGCCACAAATTCACGAATCGAGATTGCGCCATTACGAACTTTGCTCTCTAAGTCCTGACGGCGGAACTGTGCGGGAATTTCACCAGTACTGATATCCATGATTTGGATGTACAGTGCTTCGATCGCTAGTGTAGCTTCTGCTTGGCTCATATTCGCATTCATCCGAAAGATGCGGGCGATATTCGCTGTTACAGCTATGGTAGACTCACTCATAGTCAAACTAGAGGAACGACCCAATGCGACGAGCTGAGACTCCTTCTGACGGGCAGCAGCAGCATTATCTGCAATTGCTTTGCCAGTCATTGGTAGTTTTGCCATATCCATCCGAGGTTTGATCGTGTCAAAACTTGGAACCACAACTTTACTGTTTTGTTTAGTAAGTTTGTTGTAGAGGGTTTGAGTATTGGGATAGTTCGCCGCTGGGAGGGTGAGGAAGCGGTTGTAAGGAACTACATCTTCGCCAAACGTCTGGCAATATTCGGCACCGTTAACCATTGCACCGATGAAGGCTTTAATCCCTTGAGTTGCCAGGATTTGGTTATATTTACGGATTTCCGCTTGATCTAGGGGAGCGCGTCCGAGGAAGTGCTTGGTACCTAGTTCGATTACTTTGGTGTTGGGGTAAGGAGTGTAGAACTCTTTCAGGTACAAGCCAGAACAACCGAGTCCTTCGATGAACTCTTTGAGGTTGATTTCGCAGTTGGCGAGTTTACTTTCGAGTGCGCTAAATTCGTTCGCAACGATGTAAGGTTCGATGTCCCGCTCGAAGACTTGGCGGTAGGCTGCGCGAGTGACAGTTTTGAGCTGTACCGCATCCCCAGCTTGGGTAAGCTTGAAGGTTTTGGTTTGTTCGCGTTTTTTGGTGACACCTTGATTGATGCGGAATTCGATATCGGGGAGGGAACGAGTTCCGGTTGTTGCACCGAGTTCGACAAATCGAGGGGTAGCGGTGGATTGATTTTTAGTCACAGCACCAACACCAGTATCGGCGATACTACCTGCACGGAGATTCCGTTGACTGACACCTGCTGGTGTGAGGTAACGGTTGTAAGGCACCATGTCTTCGTTGAAGCTTTCGCTGTACTCAACGGAGTCAATCATCTCATCAACGATCGCGTAGAAACCTTTTTTCGCAGCGATATCGAAATATTTATTCATCTCCGCACGACCGTAAGTCGGACGACCTAACAGACGACGGTGAATATATTCGATCGCTTTAACTACATAAAGTTTCGTCCAGTAGGTATTGCGGAAGGTATCGGATTTCGCTACGGCGCGGACGAATTCACGCACTGTGATATCGCCGTTTTCGAGCTTGATTTCCTGAACTTTGAGGCGTTGTCCTTCATAGACATCCCGTCCCATTACTTGCAGATAAATTGCTTTAATTACTGCTTGAGTGGAACTTTCCGCAAATGAAGTACTTTGACCCCGATTGCTCTTGGATTTTTTACCCGTACTGGTGTAGTTAGGCAATTGATCCAGTTTAAAGATCTTCGCTCCCAATGTGCCTGGAGTCACTCCCCGCGCACCAGGATTGCTGACTTGGCTATTAATACCAGGGCCTTGAGCGATCAGAATTCGGCGAGTATTCTTACCGAATGGAGCTGGCGAACTGCTGGGATTGCGAGTTTCTTTGGGGAAGATCGCCCCAAATTGGATTTCTAACGGATCGTTGCCCGAACCGTAAACGTGTTGATCTGCTAATGGTCGATCGTAAGCCGCAAATGTAGTCAGGAATTGAGGAATCTTGCGGAATGGTGCGCTGTAATTGAATAAATCCTGTTGAGGCCCCCAATTACGACATTCTTGTGCTTCTTGACCCAATCCACGGATATAAGGCACGGTTTCTTCGCCGAAGTAGTCTGAGTACTCGGAGGAATCTACCAAAGCATCCACCAGCCCATTTAAGCCCTTAGCAGAGACGATATCAAAGTACTTCTGGACTTCTTCACGAGAGGAAGGACCGCGACCTAAAATGTGTTTAAAGGCGAGTTCTAATGCGCGACTATTGATAAAGGGAAGGAAGAAGTTTTTCTGATAAAGGGGAGACTTCGCCATGCGACGAACGAATTCCTTCATCGAGATTTCGCCGATTTTGACTTTCGATTCCAAATCGGAAACAGATAAGCCATAAGCGCGAGTGATGTCTCTCTCAAATAGCTGGCGATAAGCCGCTTTGATCACATCATTTTTCTCAACTGCGGACAAGCCTGGTTTCATCGCATACTTGACGCGACGTTCGGCTGCTGCAGCGTAGAGTTGGGGGAGTTCCAAACCTTGTTGGTCATCAGAAGGACGCTGGCGCACTTGATTCGCTGGAGCAGACGCTTTGAACTCATTAATCATTATTTCAAAATATTGATTAATGATGTCTTGAGCTTCTTTATCTTTGCTAAAATAGCCGATCGATCCAGCCCGCATCTCTTGAAGTGCGACAATGGTGGCGGGCACCGAGCAAGCATTTTGGATGATTTCCCGCAAGCCGCGAGTATTCACCGTAATGATATTTGGATCGCCAGCAACGATCGAATAAGTCATGTAGCGCAGGAACCAACTCATATCCCGTAAGGATTTCTGCATGTTTGCAGGGCCGTACAGAGCGATGTTAATTGGTTGAAAACCTTGAGGAATCGCGCCGGAACCGGATGCCGTAAACAGGGTAGTGATGTTAGAGAAAAAGCCACCCTTAGCTTCCACAAAGGTGACAGTTCCTAATGTATTGGCAGTTTGTTGCGTACCACTAGCAAAAGTTCTCGATGGTTCAACCTCTGATACTGCGGGCTTTTCCAAGAACGCCATCGGTGAACCACCGACGAAAATCCGGTTAGCTGCACGAGAGACAATCAAGTCGGAATTATCGCTCAGAATTTTGGCGATTTCGATCCGTTTGGCTCCAGACTTAAAGTAGCTACTCAGCTCGCTCAGTTCGCCCATCGCGGGAAACCGATCTTGCTGTTCAGCTTGCGAAATGGTCGCAACTGGCAATGTTTGATATAAATTTGGACGGGATAGCGAGCCGCCACCACTTGCCTTTACACTCATTAGATCTTAAATCTCCCAACCGAATATTTTGTTAAGCCTAATCGAGTTGGGCCAAGGTTTTCGCCTGACCCGTGTGAAGATGTAAAGTCTGGGGATCGGTTGTCAATCTCTAAAGATCTTCAGCCAAACATCAGTCTCGCTCGTATCGTCTACCCAGAGGGTGATGGCGAACTTACTTATCACTCACTAACTCGATCGAAGTTTGAATAATTGGGTCTATCGAGGTGTTTAGTCTCGTTTTCCCTATAGATGAAAATTGTCACTAGCAAAACCAGGACAGCTTTCAGATTAAAACGTTTCGCTCGTCTGTAGCTTGTTTATGAAGAAGTGTGTAGAAATAAAATTTTAGAATGGTCTGACAAAGATCCTAGAGGATTGAGGTGCAAATATTAGAAAAAAGATAATTTTTGTTACAGAGGATGAGAGGGGGAGGGGAGACTCAGCAAATTTTTTCAATCCCTGTCCCCGATCTTCTACTCCTTGAAAACAAGTTCGTATCCAGCCGTTGAGGGTGCTACGACTGAGATAAAAATTAGAGGTTCGTCGCCGTGATTGAATACTCCATGTACAGAGCCAGTTGGCGCGATGACTATATCTCCTCTAACGATCGATCTTGTCGTACCCGATCGATCTATAAAGTATTTACCCTGTCCAGCTAAAATAGTCCAGGTATCTTGCCCGTGTGGATGTAGATGTGCGGGAATTTCCTGTTGGGGTTGGATGTACCAAGCAACAATTGTGGCTTCAGGAGATTCTGTAATCACGGAACGAATCGGTTCTCCATCAGTCGGTTGAAAAAATTTAGAACTATTGAATATTCGATCTGTATTCATCTTATCAATTACGGCAATTTGTTAGCAGACAAATTAAGATTGGATGGATGTTAAGATGCTCATTCGCTAGAGGCGTGGCTACTTAGGTACAGCGTAGTTGATGCGAGTTGATGATTACTGTCAAATTCAGCACTAAAATTTTTCTCCATAATCAATCCAAAATCGAAATGACTGAGATCGCAACGACGACGATGAATATTTTGTGTCAACCTACTTCCACCGCTTGGCTAGAACAAGCTCTAGGGAATATGGATACAATTCTGCTAGATCACTCTCATTGCGAACGCAAAGCCGTCGGAACTGCGGTGAATATGATGTTTCGCTATCCGTCCAATCATAAATTAGTCCGACAGGTGACGGCGATCGCCCGTGAAGAATTAGAGCATTTTGAGCAAGTAAATCAAATCCTCGAACAACGTGGTATATCCATGACAGCATTGAGTGCGCCACCTTATGGCAAAGAATTGATGAACCAAATTCGTCATCAAGAACCACACCGCCTACTAGATACACTACTAATTTCTGGCTTAATTGAAGCACGTTCCCACGAACGGCTAGGATTGCTCGGCGCACATCTTCCCGACAAAAAGTTAGCCGCATTTTACCGCAGTTTAATGGCTTCCGAAGCTCGTCACTTTGGGATTTATTGGCTATTGGCGGATACTTATTCAGAGCGATCAATTGTCCAATCTCGTCTAGCCGAACTCGCCATCGTCGAAAGCCAAATCCTCTCTACCCTCCATCCCGAACCAAGAATTCATAGCTAACTACCAAACCACTACACCACTAATTTTAACGATGCATGAACAATATCGAAATTATACGATTCGATCGTGGCAATCAGACGATCGACAAGCTGCGGCGGCTGTAATTAGGAATGCGTTGGCGGAATACGGACTTGGATGGGAACCTGATGGCGCGGATCGAGATGTGTTAGAAGTAGAGGATTATTATTTTGCGCGTGGCGGTGAATTTTGGGTAGTTGAAGATCGAGGGAAGATTGTAGGTACGAGCGCATACTATCCTTATCCTCATCGCGGCAAGAAGGCCGTGGAAATTCGGAAAATGTACTTAGAGTCCAAAGTCAGAGGACAAGGTTTGGGTAAGTATTTATTAGCGGAATTAGAACGATCGATCCTTGCACATGGCTACCAGGAAATCTGGATCGAAACTGCTAGTGTTTTAACCGCAGCGGTGAAGCTATATGAGACGAATGGATATCAACCTGCGACAGGAGTAGAAACACTTCGATGCGATCGAGTATACCTCAAGGATCTTCATGTATGCTCCATTTTGCAATAAAAAGTAGCATACATAAAGATAAATATTTTGCCTATATACGTCCAAAATATTGGATAATTTCGGCATCGTTAGGTTGAGAATTGATCGTTCTAGCTTGGCGAGTAGTCAAGACTCTACCCGCTGCATCATGTTAGAAACACTTCGAGGCGAGCGAATTAGCTAATAATTAAGCTGGATATTGATATTCACGCCCAATGAGTGATTCAGCGAGGCTAATGCCCGATGAACGTATCCTCGGTTAAAACTAGTAGTAGATTTAGGTGGACTAGTTGGCTGTTGTGGGACAATCAGATTTCTTTCGATCACCGGATTAGTCGTAGGCGTAATCCGCACTCGATCGTCACAAGCTGATTTACAATCCGCGCTCTTTGTCGCTAAACCACTGACATTAATCCGATATTCACCCTGTTCTAGTCCTTCCAAGTAATAAATACCACTATCATTAGTCACTGAGGTATATTTTCACCATTAGCGATCGAAACTGCTTCAACCCGCCCGCCGATAATGGGTTCACCAGTGCTATTTTTTGCTGTTCCAGTGATTGCATAAGCCGGAATTAGTGGAATGGGAATTTCGGTCATAGTTCCAGCAACTATGTCAATTTTTAATGCGGCAGATTTACTGCGATAACTAATTGGATATCCAGCCGGATTGAGATCGAGACGATAGCTACCTGGAGACAGTTGGAGCGTAGAAATCGTATTGTCAGTTTGAGCAGAATAATTCCGTAGCGATTTGCGATTGATTTCTACTAATAGCGGATCGAAATAGCCCTCTTCGCCTGAATCTTGACGGTTATTCCCATTGCGATCGAAAAATGGGACAATTTTTACTTGACCAAAAGCAGCTAGATCCTGGATCGATTTATCGGTGCCTTTAATTTCCCCTTGAGTTTGGATAGTTGTGGTCAACTCTACCGAAAAATCGTTGCCACTACTAGATTCTGTTGCCCCACGATAGCGTCCTTTCACTTGCCAACCAGGTGCAACACTATAATCGATTCCGGCGATGACTCCACTGCCAAATAAACCTTGTCCATAGCCAATTTCGCTCTGCCATAAATAACTCCCAACACTATTCCGCGCGGGAGAGCGATATTTCCAGCTCAAACTCCCGAATGTGGTAGTTGTGCCCGAAGAGTTTGTCTGGTAAGCTGCCGTGATTTGGTGTTCGCCCTTCTCTTCACGATTGATCGGCATCCGGTAGCTAATTTCCGCTAGACTGGATACGTCATTCTTTTGATATCCAAATTGCAACTTGTCAAAAGCTTGTCTAGCAGTGACGCTGAGTCGATCGCGCGCATCGATTGAGGCTTTGATTGAACTAGTATTTCGGCGATCGCGAGCAGTAAATTCACCACCAATTTTTGTGGTACTCTGACTATCATAGCTAGCAGTCGCGGCAAATCCTGGCGAAAGCCGCCAGCTTAGATCGCTCCGAGTTGATAGCTTGTCAATATTTGCACTCAAACTAAATTGAGTGGATGGCTGATAGCTCAACCGTCCCAACAGAACTGAATTCGTCCCCGTAACGATCGATCCAGCCAGCTCTAGCGGGACTCCTGTGGGCTGAAACAACACCTCTCCGACTCCGCGCACCTCTCCAGCATAAACCGACCCCACGCCGACCGTTAGGGATTCATTCAAGCCCCGACGGTACAAAACTCCGCCTTGAGCTGCATCAAAATTGCCAAACTGCCCCGAAGTAACTCGATTGCCACCAGCAGAAGCTACCCAAGCTGAGGCTCCACTAGGTAATTGTCCCAGCAGCGTCGTAAACTGAACATCACGAGTTTCGGGACTAGCTGTCAATTGACCGCGTGGATAGAGCAATAGCCGATAATCTTGCCCCAGAGTCTCTTCGCCAACACTACCCACGACAATATTCTCGAACCGATAGGTGCCGCTACTATCGACTAAAACTTCTTTGATTACTTCGGTATTGAGGTTGCGAACTAGTTGAACTACAGTCCCTGGGGTGGCTTGCCCGATAATACTCCGCCAAACTCGGCTCGACAGCAATCGATCGGATACGCTAAAATCGCTAGTGGTTGATACTGGAGTAACAAAGCCAGATCGAGAGATCGTTGTCACGCCCCAATACGATCCAGTTTGATTGAACGATTGCCCCCAAAATGGTTGCTGAGCACCAATCGCCCAATCAGTTGAATGCCCTTGAAATAAAACGGTAGCTGAATTGAGATTCCAGCTACTTAATCCATCTAAAGTAGGTTGATCGATTCGGACTTGCCAACTCCCAGTCCCAATATTTCCAATCGCCCGGAGTTCGCCTGATGTCCGAGTAGTATCACTACTCGATCCCGATACATTTGATTGTTGCTGAATCGCGTTAATGCCGATTTTACCCGAGGTGATAGTTTGTAAACCATCTAAATCGATCGGGATGTCACTAGCAATACTAGCATCTGTAGAAGATCGCTTCGGCATAGTAACCGCGATCGCATACTTATACAGATCAAATTTAGCTTTGATACCACCGATCGATTGTAAATTGGTAATTGAAATCGATCGACCTAAAGCCGGATCGTCGATTAATTTACGAGTATCAAAATTTACTCGAAAACTTGCTGAACTTAACTCAATGGTATCGCCTTTACCTACATCCTTAATCTTGATGCCAAGTCTCTTGATCACCTCATCAAAAGGGACTAGCCATCGCTCGAAATTGATCGCTTTTTCACCATCCTCATAACCGCGAACATTGATACCCTCAAGTACACTTTGTCCATCTAAAATCAAGCCTACTGATAGTGGTGGTGCCCCAACTTTAATCGGTGCAGGCACAACTGGCGATGATAACTGTTGGGTTAGTTTTGTTTTGGAAACTGGAACAACTGGATCAGCTAACTGTTGAGTAACTTTTGGTGGAGAATTGGGGATTGGCTCCAAATTGCTTTGGGCATTAGCGACTGCCATCAGCCATAACCAGCAAGTAACAGCTATTAGTCCGATTAGCCATAACTTATTTTGAAACTGACTTAAATTCACATTAGCTCCGGTAGCATCCCACTTGCTTAACTGGGATGAACATAGTAATTTTTAGCCCAGATCTACGATTGGACTTGAGATTTTATCTTCTACTTACACAATGAACACTAGGATGCACCCCTACACCTAGCTAGGGCTTGCTGAAAAAGTAGGAGAATAGTCTTCCAAAACTTAATTGGTCATGGAAAAAGTCTGGGTAATTAGTTTTCATTAAGACAATTTCTCCAAATATAATTTTATCTAATTATAACGACACGAAAATAGGTGGGAAA
>JANYIT010000205.1 GCA_025358725.1 Chamaesiphon sp. GL140_3_metabinner_129_sub | reverse complement strand
GGATGATTCGATGATTGGATTGATTAGTGAGAATTCTTTTAGTTGCAATAGTCTGACCCTCGCCTATTCAAGATTCACCCCTAATCTACCTGCTTTTGGCTTAACCGAGAAGTATTGCGACCAATCTACCTTGCCGTCGTCGATGTAACAACAGGAAAAACTATTACCTACCGCAGTACACGGCAACTGCTTGGGGATAAGTACCCAAAACTCAGCGAATATCGTTTAAAACAGCAACACAATAGCCATCATCGCCGGAAGCAAAATCAACAAGGGCAGTTTCATCAACCCACCGAATCGACTCAAGGAGAATACCTAAATCGACTTTTAGCTAAAGCAGTGATTCAAGTCGCTCAAGAATTTAAAGCCGCCAGTATCGCTTTACCACCGATAAATAATAACATCGAAAAAATCCAAAGTAAAATAGCAGCCCAGGTCGAGGAAGAGCTACCAGAAGATGTTGGTACTCAAAAGAAACTTACCTGTAAAGCCTCGGTAGTAATTCACAAGTGGACTTATCAGCACCTATCCAACTGTATTAGAATTAATGCTACCAAGCTGGGTATCGCTGTCGAAACTAGCTGTTTACCGTCTACAGGAACTCCGCCTCTGCAAGCTGCGGAGATCGCTATTAGTGCTTATAACTCCAGAAAAAACCGCAAAAGGTGATTTCGATATTTCTCCACCTTAAATTTGGTACAATGTTACTGCGCCTCGATCGATGCTCTATGAGCCACTCGCTCGTAGAAAAATGGGTGAGTTTGACCATTTATGCAAGTGGTGCTGCTTTCCAGCCCTGGCTTCTGTCCGCCCTTGATGCTGCTTCTCTCGGACTAGCAAAAACTAGTTGGTGAGAAGGAAAAATCATACTCTAAAGTTCCGTCTTTCTAGTATGACATAGGTGCGCTCCCACGCAATATAGGGTCCAGCTTTTATTTTATAGAAGTAGAGACTTCCCTCTAGTGACAGTGCCGAAATGACCCCGTGCGAGGGGTATCTACCCAAATTTTGCTTCTTGACAAACCGATGGTAGTATCAAAACCCCTAGAAAGTCTGTCAAACTCCTTCTAAATGAAAGTGGGCTGAAAGAGTAATTACTTAGCAAGAAATAGCAGAAAGCATTTTCTTGGTTCCTCACACCTTCTTAAATAAAGGTAGTTGAGCAGTGGGTTTGTTTTGGATAGCAATGGTTCAATAAAGGTATACAGGTGGGTTGAGAGGAATGTCACCTTCCCAATCTTGAAAATAGCGAGATTGAGAGGCTAGCAGGTTCTTAAACTTTATTATTTTGTGGCAGAAGCTAACTAAAACTGAAATTTAGCTTCGATCAAGTTGGTCAGATTTACATCAAAAAACAAAAATCCGCTCTTTGTATGGGTTTAGAGCAGATTTTGGACATTAACTATGTAAAACTGACAAATATCTATGAAATGTACAACTATTTATCTCAAAATTAATAAGCGGGCGATGGGACTCGAACCCACGACGTTCACCTTGGGAAGGTGACATTCTACCACTGAATTACACCCGCATTCAGTTCTAACTTTAACACATAACTCGATCACGTAGCGTCTGTTTTGCCGAATCGATAAATGGCTGTAGCTGTCTAGAACTGTGGAGTTTCGGTAAGATGTATAGGTGCCCAACCGCTGCAAAGTAACAATGTCTCTATCTTCATATCAGATTCGCTGGTTCAATCATTTGGCAGACATTGCACAGGGTGAATGGGATGCGCTAGCGATACCCTTGAAAACCCCATTTCTAGAATGGGAGTGGTTGAATACGCTGGAGACTTCTGGCAGTGTTACCGCCGAAACTGGTTGGTTGCCCACACACTTAACGGTGTGGAAGGGACAATCATTGGTTGGCGCGGCACCTTTGTATGTGAAGGGACATAGTTATGGCGAATTTGTCTTCGATAATCAGTGGGCAGATTTAGCGCAGCGGATGGGCATTCGGTATTATCCCAAGCTGGTGGGGATGACTCCGATTACTCCGGCGGAGGGCTATCGGTTTTTGATTGCACCTGGGGAAAATGAGGCGGTGATTACCGAATTAATGGTCAGGGCAATTGATGAATTTTGTACGAATCATCGGTTATCTGGTTGTCACTTTTTATATGTCGATCCTGAATGGCGATCGCAGATGAATGAATATGGTTATAGTACTTGGATCAATCACAATTATGTCTGGCAGAATCAGGAATATCAGAATTTTGATGATTATTTGGGTGTATTTAATGCCAATCAACGGCGGAATATTAAACGGGAGCGAAAATCTGTTCGAGCTGAAGGTTTAAATCTAACGACTGTCACTGGAGCTGAAATTCAGCCGCAGTTATTTTCGCAGATGTATGCTTTTTATGCGGATACCTGCGATAAGTTTGGGTGGTGGGGGAGTAAGTATCTGACTCCAGAATTTTTTGAGCAGCTACATGAGAATTATCGACATCGAGTGCTATTTGTGACGGCGACGGGGAAAGATCCATCGATACCTGTGGGGATGTCTTTTTGTATTACTAAAGGCGATCGATTGTATGGTCGTTATTGGGGCAGCAGTGAGGAGGTAGATTGTCTCCATTTTGATGCTTGCTACTATACCCCGATCGAGTGGGCAATTCAGCACGGCATTCAGATTTTCGATCCTGGTGCAGGCGGTAGACACAAAAAGCGGCGCGGTTTTCCGGCGACGGCTAATTATAGTCTCCATCGGTTTTATCATCCCCAATTCGGGAGAATTTTGCGCGATTATCTGGAGGAGTTTAATGAGTTGCAACAACAGGAGATTATCTCTATCAATCAAGATTTGCCAATGAAAATCGCGACAGAGTTGAAAGTTGATCGTTGAAAATTCTGGTTCGCATCCGCCTTAATTTGGATCGGAACCTATCCAAATCATGAATAAATCGGTTAGTCTAGATCTAAATATAATTATTTGATGTCAGCAGTATGACTTTATTAACTGATAATTTAACAGCAATCGATCATAAATTGTCCAATCGGCATATCGATCTCGATCCTGAGGGATACTTTATTATTTATGTCGATCGAGAAGCTGGATTAATCTGTGCCAAACATTATACTAATGTCATCGACGATCGTGGTCTAGCAGTTGACCCCGAAACTGGCAAAGTAATTCCCGCAAAAGGCAACGTCACGCGGGCTAACACCACTCTATTTACCGGAAGAACAGCAAAGGAATTATGCGTTAAAGTGCTGGAAGAATCCCAACCCTGTCCAGTCGGGATGTTAGATCATGCAGCTTATTTAGGACGAGAATTTACCCGTGCCGAAATTGCTTTACTTTCAGGAGCAGAATATATTCAGGATTAAATTAGTGAATGGTGGATAGTGGATCACAACAGATAATGCTATCAATCCAATACCCAATACCTAAAGCCGATCAGTGAGCGATAGCCGAACTGAAAGCCTAAAACAGCCTAATCCTGATTTTGATACCACCACCAAGTAGCCATCGGAATCACAGTAGCGGCGATCAACAGTCCAATCACAATAATGATAAAGTTGGTGCGGTTGGCATCAGTCTCTTCTGCTTTTAAATAAGTTCTCCCAACTTCTGGCGTAGAGATAACTTTTGGTGGACCAGGATCTGCTTGTCCTGATAATACTGCTACAAGTCGATCGGTAGCATCGCCAAAAGCCTGATTATATTTATTGCCATTGCGTAATGGTGTCGGCATTGTTTCCCCAATCACACTGTTAGCGATGGCATCGGTGAGGATTAATTTGACATCAGCTCCAGTTTGAACACCGATGGTATTTGTCACATTATCCAAGACAATTAGTGTCTGATTGACTTGTTCTGCTGGGGTTGCAAACCATTTTTTGAACAGTTTGTCTGTAAAAGTTTGAATAGTCTCGCCATAATCGAGACGATGAATTGTGACAAATCGGACTTCTTTTCCCGTTTGTTTAGCAAGTTGTTCTAAGGTACCTTTAATATTACCTTTGGTTGATAAACTCAAAACATCCGCCTTATCGACAATCCAAGTTGGTACACCTGCGGAGACAACTGGAACTTCGTAAATAGCGGTAGCTTGAGCCGGAAGGGTGAATATCCCAATCGAGATCGCAAACACGATCGATAGCAATAGTATTTGACGGAGACAATAACGAATATATGACATGATCTTCGGATCTAAATAGTTGCTTTAACTTTAGCAGAATCAAAGATCGAGATCGATATCTGATCCACTAACACCTGCAACGTTGACGGAGCCTATTTTACGAAAAAATTAACCTATAGCGTTTTGAACGAATCAGATCGATCGTCATTACCCATCAAGATTTGGGCATACTCAGACTAATAAGTATCACCAAATGCGATCGGATATGGCTAAAGTAGCGAATGAGTATGCAGTATATCTGCTATTATCAGGCGGTCATCGGGAGGAAGTTCGCTTTCCGACAGTGCAAGAGTTTCAAAAATGGTATAGTAGTGAACTAATGCCAAAATCTAGTTCGAGTGACTTTATCACTGTGCCATTGAAGAATAGTCAAGGTGAGTACATGGTGATTCGTCCTAGCTGCGTCGAGGCAATTCGCGTCGAACCCGTATTTGCATCTAGTATCGATCGCGACTACTAAGTTAGGCTTTAGGTTTTAGGCTTTAGGTTCGGAGATCGCGCACTGATCGGCTTTAGGCTTTAGGGGTGTCTCGATCAGGATTAAAGTCCCCACTCGTGGTTAAATCATCAACAACATCCAACCAAATAGACGATAGCGGATGGAAACATGATTTCCCGAACTCTCGTCATAGGTTTTTATGTCAAAGCGTTACTTATTAATTACTTCATGATCAAAACACTGGCTTTACTCTCCTTGAATCTAGGTATTGCGCTAGGATTCAATCACCAATCACCCCTACGGTTAACGGCTGAACCCGCTGCGAATATCCAAGCCAATCAGAGTACTTCCACTTATGAAGAAACTTCTATTGGCTTTGACGAGCAACTTTGGGGTAAATCTGGCGACAAAATGGCGATGCTCAAATCGATCGATCATAGTCTCCGTTACCTCGATACCCCCGCAGCTACCAAAGCATATCAAAATTATCCCGTACAGGGGATTAGTCGCGATCGAGTGCGGCGTTCCCTGGTGAGATTTCGCCAACTAGTCAATACGAGTAGTTCCGCTGGCGAACTCCAAGCTGCGGTGAAGCAAGAATTTGTCTTTTATCAATCGATCGGCAAAGACAATAAAGGTACTGTCCAATTTACTGGCTACTACGAACCAATTTATCAAGCTAGTCGCAAACAGACTGCTGAATTTAAATACCCGCTCTACAAGTTACCTGCGAACTTTAGTAGCTGGAAAGATCCCCAACCCGAACGCGTCCAGTTAGAGGGTGCAGACGGGCTACAAGGTGGCACAAGTTCGCTCGCAGGCAATGAGATCTTCTGGATGCGCGATCGATTTGAAGCAATCCTCGTCCAAATTCAGGGTTCTGCTGAACTCAATCTGCCTGATGGGAGTAAAACTACTGTCGGCTTCGCTGGCGGTACCAATTTTGCTTACAATAGCATCGGTAAAGAGCTTGCCAAAGATGGTAAAGTCACCCCCAGTCAGCTTACTCTCCCGGGGATTATCCGCTACTTCCACGACAATCCCCAAGAATTAAACGTTTATATTCCTCGCTACAAACGCTTTATCTTTATGAAGGAAACCTTCAAAGGTGAGGCGATGGGAAGTATTAATGTGCCCGTGACACCAGATCGATCGATCGCGACTGATAAATCAATGATGCCGCCTGGGGCACTAGCTCTAGTGTATACCGAACTCCCATATGCGAGTACTGGTCGATCGATCCAACAAAAATTGGTGAGTCGCTATGTCTTGGATCAAGATACAGGTAGTGCCATCACTGGCCCTGGGCGGGTAGACTATTTCATGGGTACTGGTAAGATAGCTGGCGATCGTGCAGGTGTTACAGGTGGGCCAGGACAGCTCTATTATCTATTATTAAAGAGCTAATAAAGCTATCATAAATTCTCATCAAAAAAGAGAGAGCGGAAAACTTTCCGCTCTCTCTTTTTTTACATGTGACTTAGAAGCGTAATCCAGCACCTAGAGTGACGCTAGTATTACCACCATTAAACGGAATTGCTACTGCACCTAGTAACGCAACACTGTCGCTGACATTATAATCTGCACCAACTTGGGCAAAACCTTTAGTCTGAGTATTGCTATTACTGGATTGGAAATCTATTCCCACACCAACAAATGGCGTAATCGGCAATGATGCTTGATGCAGATCCCAGTCATAAGTGACACTGGTGCCATACTCAGTGCCACCGGATGGAAATGTCACAAACGGACGCAGGGAAAAGTTATCAGCGACACCAATCTTACCATCGATCCCAAATACACTCGATCCACCGCCGAAAGAAACTGATGGTGCGATGTAGTTGTTACCAATACCTCCAGCTAGAGCCGATTGAGGCGATTGGGTAATCGCTGTAACAACCAAAGCAACGAAAATTGCTGGTATAAATAAAAGCTTTTTCATGTGAGATAATTATTATTGCGAGTATAAAATTAGACGATCAATCACTAAACTTTGTTCCCCCGAACATTCCTCGTTCAAGTTTGCGTATTTGTGTAGCCATGACTCAAAACATCACTCCTGAAGTTCGCCAAATTATCGAGCGTGTCCTCCAACTCGAAAAAGACAGGCTCGATCGAAAAAAGAATTCACCAATTAATGATGATATCCTCAAAATCATCAAGGAAATTGTCAGATGAAATTGACCACAATTCGCCTATGCAATTTTCGCCAATTTTATGGCGAGACTCCTGAAATCCACCTCGCTACCGATAACTATCGCAACACTACGATCATTCATGGGAATAACGGTGCAGGTAAAACCACGATTCTCAATGCTTTTACCTGGGTACTTTACGAAAAATTCACCGCCGCTTTTGCCGAATCCCAACAGCTAGTTAATAAACGCGCCATCGCTGAAGCGGATGTTGGTACGGCTATCGATACGTGGGTAGAAGTCGCCTGGGAACATGATGGCAAACGCTACCGTGCCAAGCGGATGTGTCGCGCTTACAAACAGGAAACGGCCGTTAACATCGTCAATAACGAGTTACTCTATCTATATATCGGTGATGCTGATGGTAAATGGCTCCATCCCCACCAACCGCCAGACGAAATCATCGGCAGAATTTTACCTGCAAGCTTACATCAATATTTCTTCTTTGATGGCGAACGGATCGAACAAATCGTCCGCCAGGATAAAAGACTAGAAATCGCGGAAGCCACCAAAATTCTACTCGGTGTCGAAGTGTTAAATCGATCGATCAAACATTTAGCTGAAGCAAAAAAGACACTAGAAACCGAACTTGCTCAAGTTGGCGATACAACAACCAAGGATTTACTCAAATCTCAACAATACTGCCAACAAGAGATCGATCGAATCGAGCAACTTCAAGCAGAAATTATTCAAGAAATTGCTAGCTTCAAACAGATTGAACAAGAGATCAATCAATATCTACTCGAACTCACAGCCGCTAAAGCTACCCAATTACAACGGCAAGAATTGGAACGAACTAAAGCCACCCATCAAACTCAACTCCGTCAAGCCCAGACAGCTATTAAACAGTTAATTTCGACGCAATCGCATACCGTTTTACTCACAGATCTAACTCAAGACTTCCAAAAAATTGTAGCTGAATTACGCGATCGAGGTGAGCTAAATCAAGGGATCTCTCGCGAATTCCTGAGTCAATTACTTCATCATCAAAATTGTCTCTGTGGTACGGAACTAAAGCCGAAGACTTCGGCATATATCCAAGTTCAAAATTGGCTATCTCGTGCCAGTATTGCTGTGATTGAAGAGACAACTATCCGCCTGATTACCCAGGTTGAAGATCTCGAAGCGAAAGGGGGAGAATTTTGGAGATCGATCGATCTTCAGCAACAAATAGTCAGTACAGCTAGATCTGAGATTAGTCAGTTAGAACTAAACATCGATAATCTGGAATTACAACTCCGCCAAGATACTAATATTGAAATTAGCAATCTCCAAAAACGGCTCGACGATATTGAAATCAAAGTCCGTGACTTAACACTTAGCCAAGGTCAGCATCAACAACAAATTATCCATCTTGAAGGCCAAATTCAAGCCCTGGCGAAACAGATTGCCAAACAACAGACAAATCTCGATCGTCAAAATTCAGCACACCGTCGTCTTGCAGCAGCTACAACAGCAATTGTAGAATTAACTATTATTCGTCATCAACAAGAACAACAATTTCGACTAGATCTTGAACAGCGCGTCCAACAAATTTTTCAAACGATTTCCGTCACGCCATATTTGCCGAAGATCACCGAAAAATACGAACTAATATTAATTGAAAATACTAGAGGTGTCGAAGCTACTGTCGCTGCATCCACAGGAGAAAATCAGATTCTCAGCCTCTCATTTATTGGTGGCATAATCGATCGAGTCCGTGAATGGAGCGAACAAAAACTACTCGCAGTACCAGAAAGCAATACCTTCCCGATCGTGATGGATTCACCATTTGGTAGTCTCGATCGCATCTCCCGTCGTCAGATCGCCCAAATCTTACCCCAATTAGCAAATCAACTGATCGTGCTCGTCACAAAAACTCAATGGCGTGATGAAGTTGAAACTGAAATGCAGCCAAAAATTGGTAGACAATATCTCTTGACTTACTACACATCTAAATCAGAGTGTCCCGAAGATTATCTGGAAATTAACAATCATCGTTACCCGCTAATTAAGCATAGTCCTAATGATTTTGATTACACCGAAATCATCGAAATAACTTAGGATTTATGTTTTAGGTTTTAGATATAATGAATCACCAACAAATATTAGACTTTTTAGCCGAAGATCGAGATTTAGACTTAGATGTAAATATCCATATCTTCGAGACACTTACATCAACCAATGAAAAATTAGATCAACTAATTACTGAAGAAAATGCGCCACCTGGTACTGTCGTAATTGCCAAAACCCAAACAGCCGGACGTGGTCAACGTGGCAAAAAATGGGAGTCAGATATCGGCGGTTTATACTTATCAATGGCGATAGCTCCAGAGCTACTCGCGAGCAACGTTCATCAATTGACAATCGGCATTGTGTGGGGAATTGCCGCTCAGTTAAGACAACAAGGGATTCCCGTATCAATCAAATGGCCGAACGATCTGATTTTAGCCGATCGAAAACTCGGCGGAATTTTGACCCAAACCCGGATCTCTCAAGCTAAAATTCAACAGGCGATCGTCGGAGTCGGACTGAATTATGCTAATTCGGTCGCAGGTATAGCAATAAATTTAGCCCCCAGCAATGATTATCAGCCAAATTACCGAAATTTTTCCATCGAGATGTTAACAAGCTGTACCATTAGGGGAATTATAAGTGGGTACAAACGTTGCACTCCAGCAACAATCGACAGTTTACTGTTCGACTATCTGGAACTACTCAATGCTCGTGGACGCTCAGTGATGGTGGATGGTAAGTTAGGAACTGTATTAGGCATCTCACCGCAAGGAGAGTTACACATCGGTTTTATCACTGCCACAGCGATAACTGAAACTTATCTTGTACCTGGTACATTCACTCTGGGCTACGAGCGTTAGTGACTTTGGACATACGCGAAATTAATTGGTTTTGCGATGCTGAAGCGGGTGAATAGTTCTGAACTGGACTGCGTTAAATTACAATAATTATGAGCAGCAAGGCAGAAAAAACATCGCATCATTCACATCAGCAGCCTCGGTTAAGTATCTTCTTCCGAAATCCCCTGCTCTTGAAGATTGTCGCTTGGCTAGGTAGCCTAAGCTTTCTCGGTAGTACTGGGGGTGTTTGGGCGGATCTCAAACCAATTTCTACCACCTCGACGGAGGTACCGGAAATAGTCCAATCCTCAGCATCAGTATCTGTTGGCACTAATACCGTTAGCAAAACAGCAGATCGGGAAATATATGGTCCTTACCTTCCCATCGCTCAAAAGCAATCTCCAGTTCAAGCTACACCAACTTCTCCAGCCGAGAAGCTCCGCCAACAACTTCCAAATCGAGAAGTACCAATTGCTGTTGCCCCTGCATCAGCCACAATTTCACCTACAGGCACAATTGTCCGCCCACAACACACCGATTTACTGACCGCAGACAACTATACTGTCGGTGTAAATGGTTCGGGTTCAGAACAGACAGTCGCTCAAGCATTTATTAATATTCCCGTTCCAGCTCCCCTGAGTACTACGATTCCTCGCCAGATCGGCGAAGTAGTCTCAATGACGAGCAGCCAGGTTCAACCGAGCTATGTCAGACCACCGTCCACAATTAATCAGTCTTTACCGCCAACTAGCATCCAGCCCAAACTTAGGTCGGAGCAGTCAGTCAATAGTTATCGATCGATACCAGTAGTTGCGAACCTCCCGACTGCTAAATTTACATCACCACGGCTTGGTAGAACTGGATCTAGTAACTCAGATGCTATCTCACCGAAGGGACTACAGCGTCATTCAATCTCTCCTCAAACAATCCCACTAGCGGGAATCAAACCTACTGTTATCACGCCGATGAAGCCGTCTGTAACGGCTGTAAGAGCTAAAACTTCACAGACTTTAGGCTCAGCTCCAGTACAACCAGAAGACTCAATTGATATTTCGATAGCGACACCACGTACTCAGCGGATGGAAGTCCAAGCTGTTGCACAGTTACCAAAAATAACTGGGTTTAAAGCCGTACCCACAGTACCAGCGATACCTAGTGTCCGCCCTGCCACATTGGGGGCTTCACCGTCCAACCCGATTAACTTTGTTAATCCTGGTGCAAATCAGTCTAGTTTGGAATTAATTTATCCGCTCAGTAGTCCTGCCCCAACAACTTCTAGCTTTGGTTGGCGGACACACCCAATTACAGGTAGTCGTCGCTTTCATTCTGGCGTAGATATCGGGGCCTCAATGGGTGCGCCTGTTGTCGCTGCTGGCTCTGGAATTATTATTTCCTCTGGTTGGCTCGGTGGTTATGGTAAGGCCATTGTAATTCAACACAATGGGGTTCAGCAGACTCTCTACGGTCATCTTTCCGAAGTTTTTGTCCAACCAGGGCAAAGAATCGAACAAGGCACTGTGATTGGACGAGTCGGCAGTACGGGGAACTCTACTGGCCCTCACCTGCATTTTGAGTCACGCGTAGCTACTGCTGACGGTTGGGTGGCGATCGATCCTAGTGACGATATCAAGTATGCTTTGGAAAATCTCCGCCGATCTATGCCATTTGCGCAACGAGATTTGCCACCTGGTTACAATTAGATCGTTATCTCAATCCTTGTATTTAGTAAATGTACTTATCCTGGTAGCGATCGCGATCAGGATATTTTTTGAATAAGTTAAGATTGACTCTCTAGAAGGGTATATTAATTGATATCGACGGTTATTCATCTTTCAACTTAATATTAGTCCCATTGGGAAATCAGGTGGCATGTTACTAAAGTCACAAGACGTAAGTTATTGTCAACTTGTACGTCAGTTCGGAACCACATCAGAAATTGTTAATGGGGTAAACTATCAAGGCAATTTATTTGTCCGTGGTAACTCTTTTCTGCAACAACAGCGTCAGATCGCCATCACGGAAATGCGTCGCACTTATCTCGATCCAGAACCCGCAGTGGCTTGTTTGCTAGTGGAGGATGGGGATATTGTAACTATTTGGTACGAAGATCGGTACATTATTAAAGTGGTCGAAAATGCTCAAGATATAGTCAAGTATTTCGATCTAGCTCAATTGGTACAGGAGATGCGATCTCCACAAGGAATCGAGATCAAGAATCGCTCTCAAAGCTTTCGTCTCCCCTATCTTCGCTGTTCGATCGGCAGGGAAGCAGTAGACTGGATGTGCGCCCGATTCTCTATTAGTCGTCTTGATGCTATCGCGCTCGGACAAAGATTAATTGATGACAATTGGCTCCAAAATTTATCTAACAAACGGCCTTTTGAGGATAGCGATCTCTTTTATCAGTTTTGTATGGATAAGTAGGGCTTGCTGAATAAAAGCTAAAATATAGAGTGAGCAACAGTTACAGCGATGAAATATGCTGCTCAGATCCAAGGGAATCAGCTAAAATCGGTTAAAACCCTGTCACAAAGAGGGCTAAACATGTACAGACAAAA
>JANYIT010000202.1 GCA_025358725.1 Chamaesiphon sp. GL140_3_metabinner_129_sub | reverse complement strand
CCCCTACTTAATTTCCCCCACATTCCGCTGGTTGGAGCGCAATAAAAATAATTAGGCATCTGGTACTGACACAAATCAAGGTAAGTACATTATTCAACTATGCAGAATGTGAATTGGGTGGTAGTCGATCGATGATTTATCAAGATGCAAAAGGCAATGGCGGCAATACAAGCCTAAAAGTTGCAATTATATTGGAAGGCTAGGGCATATCTAACCTCCAAAAATTATCTTCTTGATGTAACCTATGGGCGTAAGTTTTCTAATGATCAGCTTTTTGACTACTCCAGTCTTGTACATGACTCCGTACATTTTTTGTTGGTCGTTATTTAATGGAGTAATCATACTCGTGTTGTTATCTTTATTGAAGATGAGAATATCTCGTCCAATCCAGATCGCTACGGGATTGACTACTGCAATTGGTTCGATCTTATGGAACTGGAGTATTGAGTTTAATCGATCGACAATTCATCTCAATGTCGATCATCCCTATCTGCGAATCTCTTGGGCAGATGCACTGAATGGAGTCTGTGTATTTAGCTTGACAGTGTTAGTTTTGGGTTTATTTGTCGCTCCACAGGAATCAGCTCAGAAGGTGACAAAAATTGCTGGAATTGCGGCACTGTGGACAATTTTCACAGACACTTTTTTCTTTTAAAAGTCACATTTATAACCCTTTAAGTTATTCTCAAAGCTCTCATCAAATACTTCTTTTTGGTCTTTGGCAATTACCTTGTCAGTGGTAGTCAGACCGTGGAGTGTATAACTCTCGATCGTTTTGGTTTTCCAAGCTTTAGCTTTCTGTGAAGCCTTAATCCAAGCTTGATTGTATTTTGTGTGGCATTCACTATGCGAATTAGCTAATGCTGTATTGAATAGATCGATCGCGGTATCATATGCTTGACGATCGACAGCGGCTAATGCTCGGTTGTTAAGCGGATCTTCTTTGTGTAGTTTAGGAGTATTCGGGGATGCAATTGGTTTAATCATCGGCAGCGTAGGTTCAACAGGCAATGTGGGAGTAGGATCTATTGCGGCTGTTGGGTTAGAATCAACCGTGACTTGGCGACAGCTACTAAGGCATAGTATTCCAATTAGGCAAATAATAGTTTGATAATTAGAGATTCTTTTGACGGACATTTTTATAATTATGCGTTCTGGTTATACTTTACCTGTATTTGCTACTGCTAGTGCTATCGCTGCATTGCAACGTTTACAACAAACTAATACTGGCGAGCATAAATTAGTCGTCACTGTAGATTTAATTACCCCACCACAACAGGTAGAAATCTCGATCGAACAATCAGCCCTAATTAATTCTAAAATGTCTCTTGGGATCACTCTGAGCGATCCTGGAGATAATTTAGATTTGACTCGTGATACTCCAGTTTGGGCGGTAGTCGAATGGGCAGACTCAGCTCAGCTAGAAACGATCGCTCTATTGGGTGGTGAAGGGGTCGGGAAGCAGTCTAATCTCGATAATCTCCCAGCTATATATAATTATGCTCAACAGCTATTACAGGCGAATTTAGCCCCATTGTTGACACTGGAACAGAAAATTCGGGTGACAATCATTTTACCTGAGGGGAGAGTTTTAGCAACTCGCACGTCGAATGCCGCGTTTGGGGTAGTTGAGGGTTTATCGTTGTTGGGCACTACAGGTATTTCTCAACCGTTGAGTGCGCCTGGGCAATTGGAGGCTTGTTTGGCTGAATTGCGAAGGAAGTGGGGAGATGGGAGATGGGAGATGGGAGATGGGGAGATGGGGAGTGGGGGAGTTGGGGAGTTGGAGAGTGAATCTTTACCGTTGGTGTTTTGTATTGGTGAAAATGGGTTGGATTTGGCTCAGAAAATGGGAATTGGGCGAGAGCAAATTATTAAGACGGCTAACTGGTTAGGGCCATTATTAACCGAGGCGGGGATCTTGGGGGTGCCGAAGTTATTATTATTTGGGTATCATGGCAAATTAGTGAAATTGGCGGGGGGGATTTTTCACACTCATCACCATTTAGCTGATGGGAGATTGGAAATTTTGGTAGCTGCGGCGGCGCGGATGGGTTTACCTGAGGCACAATTGTCGGGGATATTTGACTGTGAGACGGCGGAGGATGTACTCAAATATCTCCATGAAATCGATACCCTGGCGGGGAGTAATTGGGTGACACAAATCTATGGATATTTGACCGATCGGATCGATAATAGATCGCAGACATACATTTACAGTCAAAGTCAGAAATCAGTCAGTGTTGGTTCTGTATTATTCGATCAACAGCGGCAAGTGATCGCAACTAGTCCCACTGGAGCAACATTTTTGGCCCAATTGTGCTAGATTTAATCGAATATAAAATTTTTAATTCAGTACAGTTTATAGACCTTCTTTAATATCACTCTTTAATTCAAAGAGTTGCTCACCCCTAATTCAGATGGTGGGCTATTTCGCCATCTACTCGTATTAACTTCAAGGGAGTCAGCAGTGACAACAGAAACAGAAACTAATTTAACCAAGATTCAGCCTACAGGTAGTGACTTGGGAGAAGTAAGCATAAATCATCAAATGGTCGTCATTCTGGACTTCGGCTCCCAGTATTCCGAACTAATTGCCCGCAGAATTCGCGAGACACAAGTCTATTCCGAAGTCATCTCCTATCGTACTACTGCCGAACAATTGAGACTATTAAACCCTAAGGGAATTATTCTCTCTGGCGGCCCTAGCTCAGTTTATGACGATCACGCACCTAAATGCGACCCTGAAATTTGGAATCTCGGTATTCCCGTCTTAGGTGTCTGCTACGGGATGCAACTGATGGTACAGCAGCTCGGTGGCGAAGTTGTCAAGGCGAAAAAAGCTGAGTATGGTAAAGCCGAATTGTCGATCGACGATCCCACCGATTTGCTGACAAATGTCGAGGAAGGAACGACAATGTGGATGAGTCATGGCGACTCTTGCGAACGTCTACCAGCGGGATTCGAGCTACTCGCCCATACTGAGAATACCCCATGTGCGGCGATCGCTGACCATCAGCGCAAATTATATGGAGTTCAATTCCATCCAGAAGTAGTGCATTCGCTCGGTGGATTTGCCCTAATTCGCAACTTTGTCTACCATATTTGCAGTTGTCAACCCACTTGGACGACGGAAGCATTTGTCGAAGAAGCAATTCGGAATGTTCGAGCGAGAGTAGGCGATAAGAAAGTATTACTAGCACTATCTGGCGGTGTCGATTCTTCGACTTTAGCATTCTTATTGCATCGGGCGATCGGCGATCAATTGACTTGTATGTTTATCGATCAAGGATTCATGCGGAAGCTAGAGCCAGAACGCCTTGTTGCTCTATTTAAAGATCAGTTTCATATCAATGTTGAGTATGTGATGGCGCGGGAGCGTTTTCTCAAAGCTGTCGAAGGCGTAACCGATCCTGAAGTCAAACGTAAACGAATTGGAACTGAATTTATTCGGGTATTTGAGTCAGAATCAAAACGATTAGGCCCATTTGATTATCTCGCACAGGGGACATTATATCCTGACGTAATTGAGTCTGCCGATACAAATGTCGATCCTCAAAGTGGCGAACGGGTAGCTGTTAAAATCAAGAGCCATCACAATGTCGGTGGCTTACCAAAAGACTTGCAATTTACCCTGGTAGAACCATTGCGTAAATTGTTTAAAGATGAAGTCCGAAAAGTGGGCAGATCGATCGGACTACCTGAAGAAATCGTTAAACGTCAACCTTTTCCAGGCCCAGGTTTAGCAATTCGGATCATTGGTGAAGTCACTGCTGAACGTCTAAATATCCTCCGTGATGCCGATTTAATTGTGCGACAAGAAGTTAACAAACAAGGACTTTATGATAAGCTTTGGCAAGCTTTCGCCGTGCTATTAGCCGATGTAAATAGCGTCGGTGTCATGGGCGACCAACGTACTTATGCACACCCAATTGTTCTCCGGTGTGTATCTAGTGAAGATGGGATGACCGCTGATTGGTCGAAGGTTCCTTATGAATTTCTAGAGATAGTTTCTAACCGAATTGTCAATGAAGTAAAAGGTGTCAACCGAGTGGTTTATGATATCACTTCCAAGCCACCTGGCACGATCGAATGGGAATAGTTTTTAATTAGTTTAAGTTATCTGGAGGGTGGGCAATGCTCACCTTTTTTCTTGATTAGCACGATCGAGTCGAATATTTCGCTAGCAGGTATAATAGAGGAGTTACTACCATTGGGTAGAATAGTTAGATCCGATCGATACCCCATAAGCGAATCATGACTTTTACTCTGTTCGGTCGTTGGCAAATTCGAGTTTTGTTATTAGCTACAGTTGGGATGTTATTAACAATCCTTCTGCTAGTACGATCTGGTTCCTCGATCGCGGGACAAACATTTTTGACGTTAATATATCTCGGCTTATTTGGCTTGGGCTGGGATTTGGTCTATCATCAGTTGCAACGGTTGCGCTGGGATGGTGATTGGAATGGACTTTTACAGTTAGCTGGGGCAGTTTGGGAAGGGATTTTTCTAGTAACAATTGTCAAGGTGATTGGCTTGCCTGGGATCGATCGAGCTGGTTTTCATGTCCTTGGGTTCATTGGGTTTTATACTAGCTTTAGTCTGCTGAACTCGATCGTTACTCACTCTCTGCTCCGCATCCTTTCACCCTATTCGCGCTTCAATGGCGGACAATGGTTTTAAGTTAGTTAAAAGTTGAAAGTTGAAAGTTGAAAGCGATATCCTGAGCATGTTTTCAGTGCAAAGTGCAATAGCTTCGCCATCGGCGAAAGTAAACTAAATTAAACCCCCAATTTATTAAACCCCCAATTTTTTAATCGATACCCTATTATTTTGCCATCCTAGCCATGCTAATCCGTACTTTCGTTACATTCATCGCTGCGATCCTTTTATCCATGTCCACTTGGATATTTACCCCCGCAGCTTTTGCGATTACTCCCATTACCTTGTCAAATGTTGGTTACAAAGATTGTTCACCAGAAGTTGCTAAAGGTGCGGTGACTAGTGGCGGTGTGACGCAAGATGCTGCGTGTTTTTTGATTATTGGGAAAGCTGAGAATAAGTCGGGGAAAACTGTCTTTGATGCGGATGTCTTCGGGCGGATTTATGATGCGGACAATAATAATGTGTTGCCAAATCGGGGACGGGTGGGTTTAATCGAGCAGGTACCACCAGGGATTAATGATTTTGAGATGCGAATTACTGTGCCGTCAAGTGCGCGTCAACCGCTGCAATTGAAAAAGTTTAAGGCTTCTGGTTTTACCACGAAAATTAGACAGTAATCTTGAATTAATAATTGATAGCTGAATTCAGGTATAATCAATCGTAAGGATACTATTTTCACTACTATGAGTAAAGAATTTAATGTAATTATCGAACGCGATTTGGATGGATACTTCGTTGCTTCTGTGCCAAATCTACCTGGTTGCCATACCCAATCCAAATCTCTCGATGAATTAATAGAGCGGATTAAAGAAGCTATTATTTTATGTTTAGAAGTACATTCTCAATCGACAGATAATCTAGAATTCATCGGATTGCAAAGGGTTGCTGTCGAAATTTAAGGCTAATGAGTAAATTACCAAGTGTGACAGGCAGAGAAGTAATTACGGCACTGAAAAAGATTGGCTTTGAAGTAATTAGAATTCTTGGTAGCCATCACTTCTTACGACATCCAGACGATCGATGTACTGTTGTTCCAGTTCATTCGGGTGAAACAATTGGGATCGGATTGTTAAACCAAATTCTCAAAGACTGTCAATTGGATCGAGAGGAGTTTAGAAAGTTAATTTAAGTTCGATCGCTAAATCGGTAATGACAGTTACTTCTGATGTAAAGGAAACCGTAGTTAGTGTCAAAGCGATCGCCCGTGCGTTGGAGCAACAAAATAGAGAGCTTTCAGACGCATTGAGACAACAAAGTCGTGATTTTTTAGATGCGCTGGATCGTCATCAAGATCAGATCGATACGTTAATTAATCGTTCGGATTGGGAAACAGAAGAAGATGATTAGCTAGAGGTAGGTTGGGTTGAAGAATGAAACCCAACATTGCTAGGGTGTTTGTGAGTGAGTTGGGTTTCGCGATTGCTCAACCTAACCTACGATTTTAAAACTACGAGTTGTTCGATCGTCGCAGGTTGGTCGCCAATAGGTTTAAATGGTGCTATCATTTCAAATTCAGTATCCATGCGTCTTATTACTACGAGCTACATAGAACAAAAGACCAAATTGCCAAAAAATGGCCGTCGCATCATAGCGCAGTTTGATGAGGAAGGAGTTGTTGTGTACCAGGCGTACCGTCCCGCCATCGGCAATTTTGCCGCCACTTATGGCTACTTTGGGGGCGACTTCAGCCTAAATCGGATGAGCTGGATTAAGCCCAATTTCCTTTGGATGATGTATCGCTCTGGCTGGGGACAAAAAGAGGGCCAGGAAGTCTTGCTGGCTGTTAAGATTAAGCGCGAAGCCTTCGATATGATTTTAGCTAACGCTGTCTGTTCTAAGCATAATTCAGATCTCTATCTCACGGAAAAAGACTGGAAACGCGCTGTTCTCAACTCTAACGTTCGATTGCAATGGGATCCAGATCACAGCCCAACTGGGGGCAAATTAGAGCGAAAAGCGATTCAATTAGGTTTGCGCGGGGATATGTTGGCTTCGTATGCGAGGGAGTGGATAATTTGGGTTGAGGATATCTCGGAATTCGTCCGAGAACAACATCAAAATATTGGCGATTATCATAAATTAATAGTGCCAAGTGAAACAATTTATCCTGTAAAAGATACAAAGGTAGCTACACAGTTGCAGATCTCAGATGCACTAACTTAGTAAAATGTCTAAATCGATTAGACATTCGTAAATCGTCACATGCAATCTGTTATTAGTGGGTGAGGGCGGGTTTGATTTAGATTTTTAGAATTATCCGTAGATTATTCCATAAACCCGCCCCTACGGATTGTGTATAATTTAATTAGGTTAATCTACTCGATCGTATGTCTCCAACTCCGCTATTAATTCTTGTCGATGGACACTCCTTGGCTTATCGTTCTTATTATGCTTATGCCAAAAGTAAGAGCGGCGGCTTGATGACTTCGGCTGGAGTGCCAACGAGTATTTGTTTTGGATTTGTGAAGGCTTTGGTGGAGATTATTAATAGTCAAAAACCGGATTCAATGGCGATCGCATTTGACTTACGACAGCCGACTTTTAGACATGAGGCTGATGATAATTATAAGGCCGATCGAGTGGAAACGCCTGAGGATTTCACGATCGATATTCAGAATCTTTATCTATTATTGACGGCGTTAAATTTACCGACGATTACGGCTCCAGGATTTGAGGCGGATGATATTTTGGGGACGTTGGCGGGGAGAGGAAGTCGCGCTGGTTATCAGGTGAAAATTTTGTCTGGCGATAAGGATATGTTCCAATTGGTGAACGATCGCGATCGGGTGAGTGTATTGTATCTATCATCAGCTTACTCTCCTGGCGGTCAACCTGGAACGACGGAGATGAATGAGCAGGGTGTAATTGATAAGATGGGGGTGAGAGCCAATCAGATTATCGACTACAAGGCTTTGTGTGGGGATAAGTCGGATAGTATTCCTGGGGTGCGGGGAATTGGCGATAAGACGGCGGTGAAATTATTAACAGAATATCAAGATCTCAAGACTGTTTACGATCGAGTGGATGAGATTCCAGGTGCGACGGGTAAAAGGCTGGTTGCAGGGAAGGAGGATGCGGATCATTCCCAGTATTTGGCGCGGATTATTACTGATGTTCCATTAGAGTTGGAGTTAAAAGAAACTAAGTTAACTGGGTTTGATTTTGGACAGGTACAGCCATTATTACAGACGCTAGAATTGCATCGATTTAATAAAGATATCGAGAAGCTGCATGAAGCTTTTGGGGGAATTACGATTCCCGATGTGATTCCTGATAGTCAGGAGTCAATTAGTCTAATTGCACCTGACGATGAGAGTGAGGAGTTATGGTTTTTTAGTGCCGAAGATACGGATAAATTTCAACTCAGTCGAGTATGTCCGATTCAGCCGCAGATTATCGATAGTTTAGCTAAATTGCAAGCTTTAATTATCATTCTTCAGCACCATATAGATCCCAATCATCTAGTTAGTTGGGATACGGAAACCACCGATTTAGAACCGCGCAATGCGAAGTTAGTGGGGATTGGTTGCTGTTGGGGAGCGGAAACCGATAGCATGGCATATATCCCGATCGGGCATGAGTTTGGAGATAATTTAGAGTTAGAATTAGTCTTGGAAAATCTGCGATCGATCCTCGAATCTCCGACTTATCCGAAAGTATTGCAGAATGCCAAGTTCGATCGATTGGTATTTAAAAACCAAGGCATTAATCTCCAAGGGGTTGTCTTCGATACGATGTTGGCGAGCTACGTCTTAAATCCCGATGGCAGCCACAACCTCACCGATTTATCCAGCCGTTATCTGGGAATTGTCCCCCAAAGTTATACCGAACTAGTCGCCAAAGGACAAACTATCGCCAACATTAATATCCCCTTAGTCGCTGAATATTGCGGGATGGATGTCTGGGGTACCTATCGTCTCCACGATCTGCTCAAAGCCGAATTAGCCGCCGCTCCAAAATTACTCGCACTATTGCAAGATATCGAGCAACCCCTCGAACCCATTCTCGCCGAGATGGAAGATCGGGGGATTAATATCGATGCCGAATATCTGAAAACACTATCAGTAATTTTAGCGAAAGATTTAGATCGAATCGAAGAAGAAACATACGCACTGGCGGGGGAGAAATTTAATCTAGGTTCACCCAAACAACTCGCGCAGATCTTATTTGAAAAACTCGAATTAGATACTAAAGGTATCCGTCAAACTAAATCCGGTTACTCCACCGATGTAAATACTCTCGAAAAATTGCAAGGTAAACATGAAGTCGTCGATCTGATTTTACAACATCGCACTTTCTCCAAACTCAAATCAACCTACGTTGATGCACTCCCTGCACTAATTCATCCTAAAACGGGTAGAGTTCACACCGATTTTAATCAAGCCGTCACCAGCACCGGAAGACTTTCATCATCACATCCCAACCTCCAAAATATCCCGATCCGCACCGAATTTAGTCGCCAAATTCGCCGCGCCTTTATCCCCGCACCAGGTTGGATTCTCGCCGCAGTTGACTACTCCCAAATTGAACTCCGCATTCTCGCCCACCTCAGTCAAGAACCAGTTTTAATCACTGCTTACAACCAAAACGAAGATATCCATACCGTCACCGCCAAACTATTATTTGAAAGCGACACAATTACTAGCGAACAACGCCGGATGGGTAAGATTATTAACTTTGGCGTAGTCTACGGCATGGGTGCTGCCAAATTTGGACGAGAAACGGGGATGAAAACCAGTGAAGCCAAAATCTTCATCGAGAAGTTTTATGATCGATATCCAGGCATTTTCGACTACTTAGAGCGCGTCAAACGCGAAGCAATTGCCCTCGGATATGTGGAAACTGTCTGCGGACGGCGGCGTTATTTCAAGTTTGAAAGTGGCAAATTGCGCGGCTTAAAAGGTAGCGATCCAAATCAGATTAATCTCGACGATTTAGACAACCTGGGAATGCTCGATGCGGGACATTTACGCGCTGCGGCGAATGCACCAATTCAGGGTTCGAGTGCGGATATTATTAAGTTGGCAATGATTTCGATCGATAAGTTATTAGAACAATATCAAGCGAAGATGTTGTTGCAAGTTCACGATGAATTGGTGTTGGAAATTCCACTGGATGAGTGGGAAGAGTTGCAGCCGAAGATTAAGGCGACGATGGAAAATGCGATCGATCTGAGTGTGCCGATGGTGGCAGAAATTGGCAGCGGTGCTAATTGGATGGAAGCTAAATGAGGCTATTTTGATATTACAAAAATCAGGGTAGAGGCAATTCATAAATTGCCTCTACCCTGATTTTTGATGGTGCTTCATACCCAATCATCAGCAATACTAAGAACTTTTTTATCGATCGTGTTTTTTATCGATCTCACCTTCAAAAGGTTGTATACCAGTTGCGGGATATTTATTTTGATTGAGTCCAAATATCCTGGCAGTCGCAGCAGAAAAATAACCAATGAAACGGTCTATCATGGTGACAATTTTCATAACTTACGCCCCTACATTAATATAGGTTAATAATTTAATCTTTGATAGCTTTCATTATAACCTTTCTAGATAAAGAGAAACTGTTAATAGCATA
Organism: Chamaesiphon sp. GL140_3_metabinner_129_sub; assembly: GCA_025358725.1. Lineage (GTDB taxonomy): Bacteria > Cyanobacteriota > Cyanobacteriia > Cyanobacteriales > Chamaesiphonaceae > Chamaesiphon. Next base: position 15,367 of record JANYIT010000202.1, on the reverse strand, counting down.
GATATTTAACTATTTAAAACCTAAAGCACTCCTTTAGAACTAGGAATAGTTCCCATCCGCCGCAGATCGGCTTCTGTGGCCATCCGCATAGCTCTAGCAAAAGCTTTGAAAGTAGCTTCAATAATATGATGGGAATTGATGCCATCTAATTGGCGAATGTGGAGCGTCATCAGGCTGTGATTGACCACAGCTACAAAAAATTCTCGGACTAATTGGGTATCGTAAGTACCTACGCGCTGGGTGGGAATTTCTAAGCCATAGCTGAGGTGAGGACGACCGGAAAAATCTAGCGCGATTTGCACCAAAGCTTCGTCTAGAGGAGCGACAAAATGCCCAAACCTGACAATTCCCTTGCGATCGCCTAATGCTTGTGCAAGAGCCATTCCGAGCGTAATTCCGACATCCTCATTTGTATGGTGATCGTCGATTTCAATATCGCCTGTGGCGGTAATGTGGAGATCGAATAAGCCGTGAGCGGAAATTTGGTGCAGCATGTGATCGAGAAAGGGAATTCCTGTCTGCGCGTGACAAATTCCCGTACCATCGAGATCGATCGTGACAGTGACATTAGTTTCACCAGTTTTGCGATGAACTGTAGCAATACGTTTTGAGGTAGAAGAAGGATCGATCTCGGTTGACATGTATGGAGGGGAGTTGGGAGTTGGGAGAGAGGGAGGAAATTGCGATGCTCAGATCTTGCATCAATGCACAGATACCATTACTGCGATCACCCGTGGGTAACCATTAAGGGCACCCCTACAGATTAACATGATCGGATTGATAGTTTTGTGGATGTCTCTTAGAGGATGTTTTAAAAGTTATCTTTGATCCGCGCAATTGGTGAGATCTCCCTGTCTTGTCTCCCCCTGCAATTTTTCAGAAAGATTTGGGAATGATAGAGGAGGTAATCTTCAGATGCAATGGAATCGGTAGATGAGTGGAATGTCGATGGGTGATGTCTTGATACCAGGGGAAACATTACCACTAATTCCGTATCAATCACAGGATCTCGCTCGATTAATCGAATCTTTTCGCCAACAGCAGGTGAGTGGCACTTTACAGTTGGAAGTAGAGGTGCAACCTGGCAGATGTTGGCAGCGAGTCCTGCTTTGGTATGGAGGTGAAATCACCTATGGTGGTAATAAATTAATCGATCGAGGCGAACTAATTAGGATTCTCGTCCAAAAGTTTAAGCCAGAATATGCCCAATCGATCGATGGGTGGCTGATTCAACAGCTAGTTTATCCGCATTCCAGCCGAGAACTGTTAACGTTTTTGGTGCAGCGGCAAGTATTGACTTGGGAACAAATCGAAACCTGGGCGCAGGGACAGACAGTTTTTACGCTCGAACAAGTAATTAGTTTTGCCGGGAAATATCGGTTTAATCCCCAGACAGAGGTTGATTTTTATCACGGTGCTGATGGATCTGGACTGAACTGGAATCAGTTGATGATGACGGTGAATACTCGTCAACAATACTGGAACAAAATTAGTAGTTTGATTCCAGGGATTGCCGCAGTGCCGCTCCCAGCAGATTCGGCGACGTTGAGCAAGATTTCTGAGGCAGCGATTAAACAACATGTCCAAAAGTGGTTTGATGGGCAGAGAACGATCGTTGATATTGCGACTGCGCTCGATCGAGATCCGCTCCAAGTTGGTCGTTCTTACGCGCAATGGGCACAAATGGGTTGGATGCATTGCCAGAAGCTGATCGATGTCGTAGTGGAGCCACCAGCCCCGGTAGAACTGCCGATCGTCCTGTCTGTAGATGATAGTCCGATTGTTCAAACGCGGATTAAGCGGGCATTGAATGATCATTGTGAGGTGCTGCTGGCAAATGATGCGATGAGTGCTTTACATCTACTGGCACGACAACCTGTGGATTTATTGTTGCTAGATGTAACGATGCCAGGCATTGATGGGATTGAATTGTGTCAAACTTTGCGGCGGATGAGTAAATTTACCCAACTGCCGATCGTCATGCTGACAGCCAAAGACAAGAGCTATGATCGCGCATTAGCTGAAATGGTTGGGGCAACAGAATATTTAACTAAACCTTTAGATGATGAAAAATTGGTAGCTATTGTTAATAAATACACCAAGGGCGGGAATATTTAATGGTAAGTCAAGCATTGATCTTCTCTAACCAAGAGTATGGGTTGAATTCCACTACTTTCATCCGTAAATCTTTTTTAGAGCTGGATCTAGTTTCCTGTCATAAAAATTTAACTTTCCACTTTCCACTTATTTAATACATATTATGTCAGATAAGCAGAATCTGATCTTTGGTTTACATGGCTCACTATATGGAATTAGTGCTGACTTTGTACGGGAAATCTGCTGGCTGCCTGAGTTGTACTCACTAGCTACCGCGCCCGCAGATATTCTAGGGATCTTCAATTGGCGATCGCAAATGGTGCCTGTGATGCATCTAGATTTGCGATTTGGACGTGGTTTTTCCGGTTGCAATGTAACAGATCGAGTGATTGTGATCGAATGGCAAGGTACTTATCTGGGGATTATTGCCCATGAGGTATTTGACGTTCAATTTGTCAATCCGGTACCACTCGATCTCGATCTGATTCAAGGTCGTCAATCACAGATCGATCGCAATTTCATCATCGGTATCGCCCAACGCAATGAAAATCCGGTAGCTTGTCTCGATCTCGATCGATTGATTCGTGAACCGGAGGCTGTAGCCGCTTTAGATGCCGCAGAGCCACCAGTATTAGCTGGAGCAGATGCCGATTTTTATAGTCGGTGTTGTGCCCAAGCTAGCGTAGTAGATCGAGCAACTTTTGCCACTCGTGCTACCCAACTCAAGACATCTATCACCCAGGCGCAGCGGATTGAGGCGGAAGAGGGTGTTTTAGTCGTCCAAATCGGTGCCGAATATATTGGATTTCCGCTGGAACTAGTCGTCGATGTGGACGCGCTCGATCGATTTTCGCTCTCGCCTGTACCCGTCGCACCTCAATATCTGTTGGGACAAATCAACTGGCGGGGTGAAATCCTGCCACTGGTAGAACTGGGTGCGGTGTTGCAGATTCCCGCACTCCCGCGCCAGGAAGTAGTAGTAGTCAAAATTGATGGGCTGCAAATTGGGATTGGAGTCGATCGAATTTTTGATGTCTTTTATCTAGCTACTAGTCAGATTGAGGATCTACCGATCTCAGTTAGTAGTCAACTGCGTACTTATCTCCGTGGAGTAACTAAATATGGTGATGGCTTGATGTATCTACTCAAACTTCAGGAGTTGGTAACACGCGAATTTTTGCCTGCGAGTGTGTAGTGACGGAGCTGGAACCCACCCCACCCTGCGGGCACCCCTCCTGGGAGGGGATTTACTTAATGAGTTGCGTAGATCTTTACCCCACCCCAGCCCTCTCCTTAGAAAGGGGAGGGAGCCGGAAAAATCCCCTACTTGAGATGCTAGGGCGCAAAATCCCCTCCTCGGAGGGGTGCCCGCGGGGTGGGTAAGATCGCCGCATCACCCCAAACGGTAAGACGATAACAATCTAAATTTTATATTTTTAATTCATTCCAGATCACGCCATTAATCACTAAATTCTATGTCAACCAAGTTGTGGACAAAAGTAAATACCCTCTCATTCAAAACCAAGACAACACTCCTAGCAATCGCTGTCGGAGTTTTACCAATTGCCGCAATTGGGACACTTAATTACTTTCAGATTCGGAACGCGAGTCTACAGCAAACTGCCAAAGCTCAAAAAGTACGAGCGGAGCTGGTTGCCGACAAACTCAACCGATTTGTGTTCGAGCGAAATGGGGATGTTTCGGCTTTATCATCACTACCAATTTTTGTCAACGCCAAAGTAACTGCCATTACTTCAACAGAGAGTAAAAGTCAGTTATTGGATCGATTTGTCAGTATTTATCAGGCTTATGATAGTATTGCCGCCTTCGATCTCAAAGGTAATCCAATTGTTCAGAGTCAGGGTGCTAAATTAGGCAATCATTTCGATCGCAAGTATTTTCAAGAAGCTCTGAAAACAGGTAAAACAGTCATTTCTGAACCAGAGCTATCTAAAACTACAGGCAAATTAGTAATTCACTTTGCCGCACCAATTAGGGATTTAGCTACTGGTAACATCACTGGCGTGTTGCGGACGAGAACGCCTGTAGATAAATTGACAGCAGTACTGAAAGATTTTACGAATAAATCTGAGAATTATCATATTCTCGATCGCCAAACCAACAAATTATTTATTAGTTCTAACGGGCAATATACCAACCAGCCAGAAACCCCAGACATGGCTCAGTCGCGGGCGAAAGGGGAGATTGTTTACCATCAACAGTCCGGTGCCAATGATCGAGCAGAACTGATGAGTGCAGCTTCCTTGAAAAAATTGGCAGGGATGACTGAATTGCCCTGGACGGCAGTAGCGACCATCGATGAAGCCGCTGCATACCTGGAACTTCAAGGGCTATTGTGGACGCTTCTAGCTGGGGCTGGATTTACGGCAGCATTGACGCTGGGGTTATCGACCTTTTTTGCCGATCGCATCGCCAAATATATCCAACGGGCGATCGCCACGATTACGACTTCTGCCAATGAAATCGTCGATACAGTCCAGTCACAGGAAATCTCTGTCAACCAACAAGCAAATTCGGCGATCGCGACTACAGACAGCATCAATCAATTGGAGAGTATTTCCACCGAGACAGCCGCACAAGCCGACGCTTCCGCCACCGGAGCTAGGCAAGCTCTCTCCCTCGCAGAAGAGGGGACTCAGGCAGTACAAAAAACTATCCATGAGATGTCTGATTTACGCGATCGAGTCGATGAAATCGCCCAGCAAATCGTCAATCTCGGCGAACAAACTGGACAGATTACCACTGTATCTGACCTCGTATCCGACCTGGCAAAACAAACCAACATGCTTGCACTCAAAGCTGCTGTAGAAGCAGCCCGTGCGGGCGAACAGGGGAAAGGATTTGGCGTAGTTGCAGGTGAAATTAGGAAACTAGCTGATGAAAGTAAAAAATCTGCCCAGAAGATTAATAATCTGGCAACAGATATTCAAACCGCGATTAACCGGACAGTAATGGTCACAGATCGAGGGACAAAAACAGTAACAGAGGGAATTCAACTAGCCGAAAATACCGCAGCTACCTTTATGGGTGTGACAGATGCCGTCAACAATGTCTTCTTGAACTCCCAACAAATTTCATCTAGTACCAAACGACAAGCAACCGCAATTCAACAGGTATTGGGGGCAATGAATACAATTTCTCAAGGCTCTCAAGAAAGTGCTGTTGGAATGCACAAAGTTAAGACTTCTACTTATGAATTGAACCAAATTGCCGATGAGCTGCAAGCGGCGGTGAGTTAGGAGAAGAGGGACAGCACTCTTTCCCTTAGAAACCTTGCAGAGATTTTACCCCACCCCAACCCTCCCCTTATAAAGGGGAGGGAGCCGGAAAGTCCCCTTTTAAGGAGCTGGAAAGTCCCCCTTTACAAGGGGGGTTGGGGGGTAAAGATCTCCGCAGCAGTCAATCTCTAGTTGCATGTACACATAGCCCCAAATCCCAACCCCAAATGCTTACTACCTTCAAAACCAATTTCCAAGATAAATTCACGAACCTATCTTTCAAAACCAAAGCAATTTCTGCGGTGGTAATTCTATCACTCGTACCTGTTGTTGGGGTAGGGAGCTTGGCATATCTCGTCTCACGAAATAACCTGAGAACGACCGAAACAAGTGACCAACAAGCGGCGACATCTGCGCTGTCCAATTCATTAGCTCGCTTTATTACTTTGCGGGGTAAAGATATTCAAACTGTTGCCGATTCGCCGTTGGTAAAAGATGTCCAAGTTTCCAAAACATTGAGTAAGACATACAAGGAAGATTTCTTGAATGATTATCTCGATCGATATAAATTTTATGATAGTTTGATGATTTTGGATCTGAATGGAAATATGATTGCGGCTTCTAAAGGAAGTCCTAATGAAAACCAGGCCAATCAAGACTATTTTCAGGCTGCATTAAAAAGCAACAAATCTTATACCAGCCCAATTGAAATTTCCAAAACTAGTAAAAAAGCATCGATTTACTTCTCGACACCAGCAAAAGATGGGATCACTGGACAGACGATCGCGATCGTCCTAGCCAGAATGCCTGTCGCCGCACTCAAAGCAATTGCGACAGATTATGAATCTAATGGCAATGAATGGCACCTAATCGATAAAACCAATAATAAAATTGCGCTTGCTATCGATGATCAGAATACGGGGGCTGCTGTTAATACAATGTTTCCTAGCTACGATCGAGCAAAAAATAGCGATAAAGTAAGCTCGAATATCGATACAAAGTCCACAGATGGTAAGCGACAATTAGTATCCTTTAACAACATCACTGGCGATCGAGATTTAGCCAGTCTCAATATGTCGGTAGCGATTTCTAAAGAGATGAGCATCATCGATGCCAAAGAAAATTCAGTCCTGATTGTATTGCTCGTGGGGGTATTATTATCTGGTGGTACAGCGGTAGGTTTATCCCTATTACTGGGTAATCGGGTGACGAAGTTTATCAAAGATCTGGCAGACTCGATCGTGACCTCTTCTGGTGCAATTGTCGATACCGTCGAAATGCAAGAAGTCACCGTAAACATGCAGGCAAACTCAGCAATCGATACGAGTGCAACAGTCAACGAACTGGGCGCAATTTCCTTCCAATCTGCCGCTCAAGCGGAAGCAGCCGCAAATGGTGCCAGACAAGCACTCTCACTGTCTGAGGATGGGACTCGATCGGTACAACAGACGCTCCAAGGGATGTCTGGACTGCGGGACAAAGTAGATGCGATCGCCAATCAGATTGTCAACCTCAGCGCACAAACTGGACAAATTACCGTAGTATCCGACCTCGTGGCAGATCTGGCAAGTCAGACCAACATGCTGGCACTCAACGCAGCAGTAGAAGCAGCTCGGGCGGGCGAACAGGGTAAAGGTTTTAGTGTGGTTGCCGATGAAATTCGCAAACTAGCCGATCAAAGTAAAAAATCTGCGGATAAGATTAACGTCCTCGCAAACGATATTCAAGCAGCGATTAACCGGACGGTCATGGTGACAGATGAAGGTACCAAAACTGTAAACGAAGGGATCGATTTGGCTCGATCGACTGCGGACACCTTCGCGGGTGTGACAGATGCCGTCAACAACGTATTCCTAAACTCCCAACAGATCTCTACCAGTGCCAAACAACAGGCGGTATCAATTCAACAGGTACTCAGTTCGATGACGATGATTTCCCAAGGATCACAAGAAAGTGCCGTCGGTATGCACCAAGTGAAAATGACTACCAGAGAGTTGACACAGGTTGCGGATGAGTTGAAAGCAGCAGTCGTTTAATAAGTTGGGAGATGGGAGGGGGGAGATGGGAGAGAGGAAGGACTATGAGTATTAGTCGATTTCGAGAATTGAAGGCTTGGCAGTTGGGGATGGATTTAGCAGAACGTGTTTATCTACTAACTGATTCTTTTCCTAAGTCAGAAACATACGGAATAACTAGTCAAATCCGACGCTCTGCTGTTTCTATCCCCTCTAATCTCGCTGAAGGAAATGGTAGAGACTCAACCAAAGAGTTTTTACATTTTATTGCTATTGCTGTTGGATCTATTTGCGAACTAGAAACCCAACTCTTATTATCTCAGCGACTGAAATATATCAATATGAGCGATTTAGAAACAGTTTTAGCATTATTAACAGAGACTAGGAGAACCATTCGTGGTCTACAAAAAGCTCTCAAATCAAAAATAACGTAAGAGTTTAGCGATCGAAGATGGAAGAGAGGAGTTAAGAAAAGATTCAAGATTTAACTGTTTTGGCATGCTCTGTATACTACTCCCATCTCCCCCCTCCCATCTCCCCCCTCCCATCTCCCCCCTCCCCCTCCAAACTATGTACATCAACGACGAAGAACTAAGAGGATTATACAAAACCTCAGCCACCGAACATATCCAGACGATCGAGTCAGCATTGATGCAGTTGGAAAAACAACCGCAAAATTCTGCTCCGTTGCAGGACTTATTACGCTCTGCTCATACGCTCAAAGGTGATTCGCGGATGTTGGGGGTGGAAGATGTAGAAACGCTCGTCCACCAGATTGAAGAATGTCTGATGCCGATCGAAAAAGGTCAAGCAACGATGACCGATACACTTTGTGAGCGGCTGTATGCGGGACTGGATACCATCAAGCTGTTGGCGCATACAGCGGTGACAGGGGAGCCTAATGATGTCAATATGTTTTATGTATTGGCAACATTAATGGGAGATACTGGGGCAGATCCGCTGCTCGCAAGTTCACCTACTCCAGCCTTCTCCCCACAAGTTCGATCTGCCCAATTGTTCGATGCCGAATCAACTCTACTCGATCTGATCGATCTGGATGACTTGCCCTCAGATAGTTGGGTTGGTTTTGCTGATGAAGAGTCTGTATTTGATACACCAGCGGATCTCTGGGTACATGAAGATAATGGCAGTGATTTGCCATTGTCAACTACCCTCGATACCGCAGAATTATTATTGCCCACAGCATCACAACTGCAAACTAGTTTCTTGGAATTAGCATCTGAGCTATTTCCGTCTGACTCAACTTTTCCACAATTGGATCCAGAGACAGTCTTTAGTGATTTCACGCTGATCCCTGGGACTGATCGATCGACAGAGTTAGATCTATCTTTTTTCCAAGCTGATGACTTTACCCTAATTCAGAATAATTTTGAAGTCGGATCGACAGTTAGTATTGGATCAGCAGATCCAGTAGATCATCGAAAGATCGATGACTTTACACTGATCCCTAGTAGTCTTGAAGTTGGTGGCGAAGCCTTTACGCTAGAGGATCTAGACTCGATCGAGGACGATTATCTCTTTAGCAGTTTTGATGATAAGTTAATCACCACTTTCGATGATTTTACAGGATCAGAATCAGCTCTAGATCTACCCGTTATCGTCCCAGTTGTCACCGCTCCAGCCCGAGTTGAAACTCCACTCACCAGCCAAACAGTCACACCATCAGCTACTGCCACGATCAATACTGGCGATCGCCTAATTGATACAATTCGGGTGGACGCAAAGCAATTGGATGCTTTGATGGGACAGTCTGGGGAAATTAATGTCATCAACCAGCAAATCACCAGTAGATTGCTCGATCTCGAAGCACTGATCGAACTCTGGGACAATGGTAGTCGCGATTATCAACAGATCCAAACGCTGCTCCAGCAAATCCCCTCCCAATCCCCACTCCATCGACAATTGAGCCGCAACCATCAGCAATGGGAGCAGATGGGAGCTTTAATTAACAAGTTCAAAAAATCGATCGGTGCAGATAGTTCCCGACTAGATCTCGTCACCTCAGCCCTAGAATCAGGAGTGAAAAAACTCCGACTCATGCCGCTGACAACAATTTTTAACCTCTTTCCCCGGATGGTGAGAGATTTAGCCAAAACCCAATCCAAAGAAATTAACTTCGCGATCGAGGGTGGTGACTTACTCCTCGATAAACGGCTCCTAGAAGAGATTAAAGACCCATTGATGCATCTGTTGCGAAATGCGATCGATCATGGCATTGAAACGCCAACTGAACGCCAACAGAGTGGTAAATTAGCTGCCGCAACCTTGCTGATCCAAGTCCGTCAAACTGGCAACCAAACCACGATCGAGATCCTTGACGATGGGCGAGGATTGGATATACAAAGGATTAAAGCCACAGCCATTAAACGGGGGTTACATACCAAAGCTGAATTGGAACTAATGACCACAGATCAGATTCAATCCCTGATTTTTGCTTCGGGATTCTCCACTCGATCAAGGGTGACAGAGCTGTCTGGGCGGGGTGTGGGGCTGGATATTGTCCGTACCAACGTGGAACGGATCAAAGGATCGGTAGAGGTCGAATCAGCACCTGATCGCGGCTGTACGTTCCGGATCGTCCTCAGTCACACGATCGGTAGTTCCCAAGTGATGATGGTCAATGTTCGTGAGCAAACCTACGCCATCCCTGTAGAATTTGTCGATCGCATGTTGCTGGTCAATAAAGCAGAGATCTTCGCCTTGGGAGGCACTTCTACCACCCAGATTAATGGACAGACAATCGCCGTAGCATGGTTGGCAGATCTACTCGCCCTCCCCGCCGTCGCCCCCAATTCCCCTGGCGAAGTAACTCGAACGTCCAACTCCGTTGCCTGCCTCCTGCTTCAGTCAGGGCGGCAACAATTGGCACTACTAGTCGATCGCATTAACGATCGTCAGTTAGTAACGATCGAGTCTCCCCACCCCATTCTCAAAAATGTCCCTCATCTATCTGGGGCGACAATTTTGGGTACAGGGGAAATCTGCTTGGTACTCAATCCTCTCGATCTATTCACAACTGCTACAGGAGGTCATCCCCTCTCACCCAAAGTAGTTGCGCCGATTGCGACTCCAATCGCTACGGATCTGGCTCCTGCCATCTTATTGGTAGAAGACTCCCTAGTGATTCGGACACAGATGACGCGGATTTTAGCGGGAGCTGGCTACCAAGTGACAACAGCGAATGATGGCTTGGAGGGCTGGGAAAAACTCCAAGCAGGGCAATTCGATCTCGTCGTCTCCGACGTAGAAATGCCGCGCTGGGGAGGACTGGAACTCACCACCCAGATCCGCCAACACTCCGATTACCATGATCTCCCAGTGATTCTAGTTACCACTCTCTCACAAGCAGCCGATCGCGATCGCGGTCTGCAAGCAGGTGCTAATGCCTATCTCACTAAAGGTGATTTTGACCAGCAACTGTTGTTGGATACACTGACTAGATTGATTTAGAGGGAGTGGGGAGCGGGGGAGAGAGGAAAGAGTGTGGATAAAAAGACGCTTGCGTCCCATCTCCCATCTCCCATCTCCCATCTCCCAATCTCCCATCTCCCATCTCCCAACCCGATTAAACCCAAGCAATAACATCATGGCTCCTACTAAAGTTCTCATCGTTGAAGATTCTCCCGTTGCAATGGAAGTATTGCAACGTCTATTCAAAAGTACCCCCGAAATCGAAATCGTCGGTACTGCTCGGAATGGACAAGAAGCCCTCGCGATGATTCCACGTACCAATCCTACGGTTATCTGTACCGATTTCCACATGGACATCATGGATGGTTTGGAACTCACCAAACAAGTGATGGCAAACTACCCCCGTCCAGTTCTCGTTCTCAGCAATTCCGTTAAATCAGATGACACCAAAAATGTCTTTGCACTGCTCCAAGCCGGAGCCTCAGATATCTACCCCAAACCGCTCGGTGGTGAATATGCGGAATACGAAGCCGTCAAACAAAAGATCCTCTCTAAAATCAAACTGCTCTCAGGCATGACAGTTAAGGCTAGACCTCTGAGTTAGGCTTTAGGTCTTAGGCTTTAGGCTTTAGGGAAGAGGCTGCATCCGCCTCTTCTCGATATCTAAAACCTATTACCAACACCCAACATCTAAAACCTAACATCCAATATCTAAAGCCTAAAGCCTAATACCTAACACCTAAAGCCTAGAACATGTCACCCATCAAAGTCCTGCTTGTCGAAGATTCACTCATTGCGCTCGAACTACTGCAACGCTTATTGAAAAGTAGCTCAGAAGTGAACGTAGTCGGCACAGCTCGGAATGGGCAAGAAGCCTTGAAGTTAATTCCCAAAGTCAATCCTAGCGTGATTTGCACCGACTTGCATATGACACCGATCGATGGATTGGAACTGACTAGACAGGTAATGGAAAAGTTTCCCCGACCGATTTTAGTCATTAGTAACTCAGTCCAAGAAGACGATACCAAAAATATCTTTGGCTTACTCCAAGCAGGTGCGGTAGATATTTTTCCCAAGCCTACCAGTGGAGACTATAAAGAATACGAGCAAGTCAAACACCGACTACTTGCCAAAATTAAAATGCTTTCTCAGGTGACTGTCAAAGCTAGATCTACTAATGCAACATGGCGATCGACTATTGCTAATCCAAACATCAATGATACTGGCATTCTCCGGGCGATCGCGATCGGTGCATCAACAGGTGGCCCTCAAGCCATTCACAAAATTATCACTTCACTCCCTCCAGATTTTCCCATCCCGATCTTTTGTGCTCAACATATCGGCGATGGCTTTTTGCATGGGTTAATTAGTTGGTTAAAAGAAGATTCACACCTCAACGTCAAAATCGCCCAAATTGGCGAAACGCCTGCACCCAAAACAGTTTATTTTGCACCAGAAAGAGCGCACCTGGAATTTGATGCTCAGGGCAAATTTATTTACAGCAACTTTACAACGGCTACGGGGACTTGTCCCTCGATCGATGTGTTATTTAAATCCGTCGCCCGCATCTATGGCAAGTCGAGTGCGAGTATTCTGCTCACGGGAATGGGTACAGATGGAGTCGCCGGAACTGAGGCTGTCAATGCTGCTGGTGGAATCACGATCGCTCAAGACGAACAAAGTTGTCTAGTCTTTGGCATGTCCAAACTCGCGATCTCGGCTGGAGCAGTTGGGCATATTCTCAACCTATCAGAAATCGCACCTTTTCTACTGACCAAAATTGCGGCAACTAATTTGGCAGTAAAGTCCCCCTTTTGAAGGGGGATTTAGGGGGATCTCTAGGGTTTAGGAGTAACAAAAATAACTTTTCAGACATCCTCTAAGAGCTAAGATAACTTTTAAGACATTGAAGCGAGCAGATTTATATGTACAACCTCGATGAATTAGCCCGCAAATGGCAAGAATCTTGGTATGAAGATCTGGAAAATAGCTCATATCATAAACTCTATGAACTAGGTCAGATCGATCCAGTCTTTGAGCTACTAGTAACTGCTTACACTCAACCCGATCGTTACTATCATAATCTCAATCATATCCATCATTTGCTAACTATCTTGGCACGGTTTAGCCAAGATAAACTTCGAGATCCAATGGCTGTATTTCTATCAATCTGGTTTCACGATTTTGTCTACGATCCGAAGCTTGCAGATAATGAAATCCAAAGTGCGAAAGCGGCTAGAGAATTACTGCCAAATCTGGGTGCATCGATCGATCTGATCATGCAGGTAGAGCGGCTAATTTTGGCAACCCAAGGACATCGAGCCAGTCCTGAAGATGTCGATCAATGTGTGTTTTTAGATGCAGATCTGGCGATTTTGGGTGCCGATCCAGTCACATATCAAGCCTATGCTCGATCGATTCGGCTGGAATATAGCTGGGTATCAGATTCGGAATACCAAGCTGGACGAATTCGAGTTTTGGAAAGCTTTTTGCACCGTGACAGACTTTATTATACAGATCTATTATTCAATGAATTAGAATCGATCGCCCGTATCAACCTTCAGCAAGAGCTAGTTTCACTCGGCGGATAGTAATAAAGTTTTACAAGATTCAACGTCAAACCGCTCTTCTAGCTACTACACTAGAGATACCGCGTTGGAGAACAGCATATCGAGACGATTTACGGCAACTTACAAGGATTAAAATCCAACCAAATTAAGCAACTACGAAAGTTGTATAGTCAAAGATTACCAGGCGATCGATTGACTACGCCAGAATTTGCCCAAAAGCTAGCGGCGATTAGTGCTGAGATTGGCGATCCGATTAGCGTATACATCAATCGGCGCGGACAGATTATTCGGCTGGGTGTCGGAACTCCCCATCAAACTCAGATTCCACCACTAGAACTCCCGCGTTATGGTGCTGAACGGTTGAGCGGAATTCGTTGTATCTCTACCCAACTAAAACCAGAGCTTCCCAGTGACAGTGCGCTTACCTCGATGGCTTTACAAAGGCTGGATGCGCTAGTGATCCTAAATATTACAGGTAGCGGCTTTACAAAGCGCGGTGGGGGATCGACTGGATACATTCAGGATACCTATCTCGCGCACTTGGTACCGCATCCAGAGATTAATTGGACAATTTCGCCACCTCTGAGTTTAGATGAAATCAGCGACCAGGATTTTTTAGATCTCGTCGATGGCATCGAGAATGAATATGCGCGGGATGTGGCTAATCAGAACGTCGCAGATGACACCGATCGAGTAATATTAGTTGGAGTCAAAACCGACTCTGTGACTACTCAACGATTTACCGATGGATTGGAAGAGATCGTGAAATTAGTCGAAACTGCGGGGGGTGAAGTCCTAGAAACCATCCAGCAAAAACGATCGCGTCCCCATCCTCAAACCGTTGTCGGGGAAGGTAAAATTCAAGAAATCGCTCTCGCCGCTCAAAAAATTGGGGCGAATCTGATTGTCTTTGATTGCAATCTCTCCCCCAGCCAATCTCGCAACCTCGAAACCCAGACTGGCATTCGCGTAGTCGATCGAACTGAGGTAATCTTAGATATCTTCGCCCAACGCGCTCAATCTGGAGCGGGTAAATTGCAAGTCGAGCTAGCGCAACTAGAATACATGTTACCTCGCCTTACTGGGCGCGGTCGAGCCATGTCCCGTCAGGGTGGCGGTATCGGCACCAGAGGCCCTGGAGAAACCAAATTGGAGACCGAACGCCGGACTATTCAAAAGCGGATTTCGCGGCTTCAGCAAGACGTTGATCAGCTCCAAGCACACCGTTCGCGGCTGCGCCTCCAACGGCAGCACCACGATGTTCCATCTGTCGCCCTAGTCGGCTATACCAACGCCGGAAAATCAACTCTACTTAATATTCTCACTAACTCAGAAGTTTACATCGCCGACCAACTATTCGCTACCCTCGATCCGACTACCCGTCGCTTCTATGTACCTGCGAGTAATGAGGGGGACTTACGCCAAATCTTGCTCACCGATACCGTCGGCTTCATCCACCAGTTACCACCCCCACTGATGGATGCTTTCCGCGCCACTCTGGAGGAAGTCACCGAAGCAGACGCACTCATCCACTTGATTGACTTATCCCATCCCGCATGGCATAGTCATATTCGATCGGTAATGGGTATTCTAAGTGAGATGCCGATCGCCCCAGGACCATCCTTGATCGTGTTTAATAAGATCGATCGGGTGGATGATCAGCGATTAGCTGAAGCTGCGGAAGAATTTCCCAATGCAGTTTTTATTGCCGCGTCAGAACGTCTCAATCTGGAGACAC
Source organism: Chamaesiphon sp. GL140_3_metabinner_129_sub (assembly GCA_025358725.1). Taxonomy (GTDB): domain Bacteria; phylum Cyanobacteriota; class Cyanobacteriia; order Cyanobacteriales; family Chamaesiphonaceae; genus Chamaesiphon. The sequence continues at coordinate 276 of JANYIT010000202.1, read as the reverse complement.
TCCGCCAGCGAATCGGACAACTCATCGCCTATACAGTGCCAGCTTAAGATTAATCGCCGTCAATGCTCGTGACCTATTGCCAAAAGTGAGGCTACACGAGAGAATCGAGGTGATTTACAACACAGACAAAATACATAGGGCTTGCTGAAAAAGTAGGAGAATAGTCTTCCAAAACTTAATTGGTCATGGAAAAAGTCTGGGTAATTAGTTTTCATTAAGACAATTTCTCCAAATATAATTTTATCTAATTATAACGACACGAAAATAGGTGGGAAA
>JANYIT010000161.1 GCA_025358725.1 Chamaesiphon sp. GL140_3_metabinner_129_sub | reverse complement strand
TTGGATGGAACGTTGCAAGAGTCTGGTCAAAAACTTTGAACGAACTCTTGACCATGCCACTGCTAAACTCAACCTATGTTTTATTCGACTCATGCTCAAGCGTCTAGCTGCCTGAATAGATCCCAAATGGGTTCTATAGATAGGCTAAAATCGATGCCAACTAATTTTCGACTAATTACTATCCCTGTCAGCCATTACAGTGAAAAAGTGCGATGGGCATTGGACTATTTACAAATTCCATTTCAGGAATTGCCACACATGCCACCATTCCACCGTAGAGCTACTAAAAAATATGGCGGAACGACTGTCCCTGTATTAGTCACTGATCTGAATGTTGCTACTGATTCTACAGACATATTGCGATATTTAGATGCACTTTATCCTGAAAAATTGTATCCTGCCCAGCCAGAATTACAGGCACTCAGTATGGAACTAGAAACACTATTCAATCTCAAATTAGGTGTGCATACCCGTCGGTGGGGATATTCCTACGCACTTACTCCTCAACTTATTTATCCACGTTGGACTCTAGGTATCCCAATTTGGGAAAAGTTATTATTTCCGGTCATTTTTCCAATAGTACAATCAAAAGTTCGAGATCTGCTCGATCTTACGGCAACATCTGCGGCTGAATCCTACCGAGAAATCGAGATAGTATTCGATCGAGTCAGCGAGTTTCTATCAGATGGACGAAAGTATTTATTAGGCGATCAATTCTCGGCGATCGATATTACTTTTGCCGCACTAGCCGCACCAATAATTCAACCACCAGAACATCATATTTCACCCTCTCCGCTTGAGTTATTACCCGCTCAGATGCAAACAGATATTCGCAACTGTCAAGTCACCCCAGCGGGTAAATTTGGCTTGCGGTTATATCGAGAAAACAGACATTATTAATTGCGATCTGTCAGCCGCCAAGGAGAAGTGTCAACTTTCAACTGACTTCGCCCAATCCTGTGCCCAGGCGAGAGTTTGATGCACCTGCTTGATCGTCGCTGCTTCGCAATAGAGCCTGAGTACTGGCTCTGTCCCGCTAAACCGAATTAATAGCCAACTATCATCAGCCAAATTAAATTTATATCCGTCCGCCAGATTGCGATCGCGTACTTCTATATTAGCAATCTTGGTAAATGGTTTACTTTCCAATTCCGCCATTAATTTCGATCGCACATCCATACTCGCTAGATGTAAATCGACTCGATCGTATTTAAAATAATAGTCAGTTTGCGTCTCAAGTTGACGATACAAATCGCCCAAATCTTGCTGTGATTTGGCGATCGCTTCGAGCAGATATAATGCTGAAAGCAAAGCATCCCGTTCGGGGATATGATTGCCATAGCCAATTCCACCTGATTCTTCGCCACCGATTAAGACGTGAGTATCTAACATCCGATCGGCGATATACTTATACCCGATCGGGGTTTCATAGATGGGCAAATTATAAAGTTTTGCTATTCTAGGGACAAGATTGGAAGTGCTAACTGTTTTAACAATTTCGCCTGTAAAACCACGCTGTTTGACTAAATGCTCAATCAGAATCGGAATCAAAATCTGTGAACTGAGGAACTCACCAGAACCATCTACAGCCGCAATGCGATCGCAGTCTCCATCAAATACTAAACCTACTCTGATTCCAGGCTCACCATTATGGCTACGAATTACCCGCATCAACTGCGATAGATATTTCGGCAAAGGCTCTGGCGCACCACCACCAAATAAAGGATCGGTTTTACTATTTAATTCCGTAATCGGTAAACCTAATAATCGCCCTAAGCCAGTGCTAGCTGCACCATTCATTACATCGGCAAATACTGTTAACTTACCAGATGCGATCAATTGTTGAATACTCGCTAAATCAACTTTCTCTCGCAAACCATCACAATAACTCGCCCACGGATCGAAAGTAGTTAAAGTTCCAGGCTGAGTAGTAGCTAAAGTTTCACCCAATCTTGCTTCGATCTGCTGCGTTACTTGTGGCGATACCGAACCCCCAAAATTGCCCTTCACCTTTAAGCCTAAATAAGCCCCAGGATTGTGACTAGCCGTAATTACTAATGCACCAAGCGCATTTTGACTGTGAGCCGCCCAACTAAATGCCGGAGTCGGCGCGAATGTCTCGCTGAGAAGCACATCAAACCCAGCCAGCCGGACAGCCTCAGCCATCCGCTTTGCAAAAGTCTCTGCCATGAATCGTCGATCGAAACCGACAATAATCTTGCGATTGCCAGTCTTAGCACCATAGGTATCCGCCAACACCGCCGCCGCAATCGGTGCGACTAGTAACAATCGATCGAATGTAAACTCAGCACCAATTACACCCCGCCAGCCATCTGTCCCAAATTTAATCGCGTCCACAGTCATTAGTTCCAATACTTAGCAGCTTCCCTATTTTACAGAGGAGGAGGAGCTTCTCACCATTGAACCAGCATTGAATTTGAGATCGGGAAAAGTATGAGCGATCGAATTTTGAGAATAAAATCTCTAACCTATGCTGAGGTGGGTTTAGGGCTTTAAGGATATGATAATTCGTGACTATCAACTCAAAGTCAAACGCTTAGAGATCGAAGCAACTCTTGCTGAGAAAGGAATTAGTCCCTACGCAACAGGTGTAACCCTTTCTCCGTCGTCTAACAAGTAAAGTCAAGTCTACGCCAAAGCATCTTTCAGCGCAGTTCTAGCAGCCAAATGATTGCGGGTGGATGTCAAAATCTCCACCTCTCGTTCGAGCCGAGTAGCGGTATCTTGCATTTCTAATAAAGCTTGTTGTTCAGCCGCCACACCATACAGGTGACTGGCTACCCAATAGGAAAGTTCGATCGGTAAATCTGGTAAATTATCTGGTAACTCGATCGGTTGTTCTGTCAGCTTCCCAGACAGATGGACCACATCGCGCAGCAACCGCTCTACATCTGTCGCCAATGGGCGTAAATCCTCTTCAGTAGGTCTATCCTCGATCCACTCCACCAGCCCCACTCGATAGGGCTTTTCGCGGACATATTCCAGCACTCGAAACCGCTGCTGTCCCATCGTCAAAACCTTCATTCGATCGTCTGGCAACCGCTGAAAATGAACGATCTCCGCACAACAACCAATATCGGCTGGTTGTCCACGGACGGGATCCCATGCCAGCACCCCAAATCGTCTGTCGCTACTCATGATGGTATTCATCATAATCCTATAGCGAAATTCAAAAACATGGAGCGGCAGCGGACGACCCGGAAACAGCACCAGTTCAGGGAGCGGGAATAAAGGAATTTCTCTCACAGCGATTGACGAAGATGGTGCCATTTTCCGAGTTAATTGAAAGCAAAGATCTACTTACTAGGTTAACGGATCTAGCCTCATAAGTGCTAGATATTCACCACCCAGCCCTGTCAATCAGCACAGACAAACTAAATGCTGAAAGATGAAGCTATCTCCACGCATGACTTACACGCGATCGACTTGATGTATTTTTCATGAGTTCTAATTTTTTCACCTCGATTGTGCAAGTACATCTCTCAACACCCCCAAATCTGTTGAATTTCACGTTGTTTGCTCCAGTTTGCGCAGGCTCTGTAATTCATAATCTGTGAACGACCCGACTCTCACCCTATCGGGTAGAGAGCGGGCTTCCAGTTTCAAGGGGAACAGCATCCGACAAGACCGAAATCTTGCCACCACGACTTACATTCCCTCTACTGGCAGCAGCACTAGTTCCTAATGCCTGTCTTGTCTCGCTTATAGAACCCATTTGGGATCTATTCAGGCAGCTAGACGCTTGAGCATGAGTCGAATAAAACATAGGTTGAGTTTAGCAGTGGCATGGTCAAGAGTTCGTTCAAAGTTTTTGACCAGACTCTTGCAACGTTCCATCCAAG
>JANYIT010000025.1 GCA_025358725.1 Chamaesiphon sp. GL140_3_metabinner_129_sub | reverse complement strand
CGAAGATACTCAAGCACCTCGTTGTGAAGATAGTTTGGTGCATTTAGATAATGTCCGCCAACTGCAACTAGACATTCTGCCAATGCCTGAAGCCCAACGTCGGGCAGAATTATTTAATGTCTTGGCAGATCCCAATCGGTTACGGTTGCTTTCAGCATTAGCCAAGCAAGAATTGTGCGTCTGCGATTTGGCTGCGGGTTTAAAAATGGGGGAATCGGCGGTATCTCATCAGTTGCGAGTATTGAAATCGATGCGAATGGTCAACTACCGTAAGGAAGGGCGAAATGTCTACTATAGTTTGGCTAACAGTCAGGCGATCGAATTATATCGATCGATCTCTGCACAGTTGTTTTCTTCACCCCTACTTTAAAATCTCAACTAACTTTTATCTGTCTAACTGATGTTTGTAAATTAATGGAGCTATGTTAATTGTTTCCGAAATTGACGAATACTGATAGTTAAGAAAAAAATAGCAAAAAGAAATAATGCGAAAACGTTAGGATAGAGCATGTCAATGCCAATTCCCTTGAGTAAAATACCACGCAAAATGCGGATGTAATGCCGCAAAGGATTGAGAATAGACAGGTAACGGAGGAATTCAGGCATACTATCGATCGGCGCGATCGCTCCTGAAAGTTGAATCAATGGAATATTGGCAAAAAATGCCGTCAAGACAACCTGCTGTTGATTTTTAGAAACCGTTGCCAACAAAATTCCAATCCCAATCCCCACAAACAAATACAGACCAGATAGCAATAACAGCAGGAATAAATTGCCGCGTAATGGCACCCCAAATACGAGCCGTGCCACTCCTAACGCGATCGCAAATGTGCCCATTAATAATACAAAAAGTGGGATAATTTTCGCGAGTAGAATTTCCCAGATGGCAGCAGGTGTCATCAACAACTGTTCCAAAGTTCCGACATCTTTCTCGCGGATAACCGTGAGTGCAGAAACAAGGGAACTCACCAGCGTGAGGGTAATTCCAATCACTCCCGGCACAAAAAACCAACCGCTGATTAAGCCGGGGTTATATAAAAACGTATGCGCTGGACGAATTAAAGGTGGAACAATATTAGGCAACAATTGACGACCATATTGCTCAAGAATACGCAGGAGATAGGCACTGGCAATGCCTGCTGTATTTGCATCGACCCCATCGACCAGAATCTGAAGATCTGCGGGTCGATCGCGATCCAACTGTCGCTTAAAATTCGGTGGAATGACTAACCCAATCGTAATATTACCCTCTCGCACTTGTTCGCCAAGTTTGGCTTGGCTGGATTGATACTGTTTCAACACAAACACTTTATTTTCAGTTAATGCAGAAATTAGTTCTCGGCTTTCGGCGACATGGGCGTAGTCTACAACTCCTAAGTTGATTTTGGTGGTATCGGGGTTAAGAGTAAACCCATACAGCAAAATTTGCAGGATCGGTGCTAGGGTTAATAGGATAACTAGCTCTTTGCTCCTGAGAATTTCTCGAACTTCCTTAACTACTAATGCCAAGAAAGATCCGGGGAGGATCGAACGCAGGAATTTAACGAACATTTTGGGAGCTTTGAAAGTTGAAGAACCAGAGGATTTAGCATTGCCGCTCGATTGTCTAATTCAGAACTCACCACTTCATTCGCTAGATAGCTGCATCTTACGTAATCCCCAACGGGCAGCGATAAAGAGGATCAGCCCTAAAATGGCGATCGTTAAGATCGCAAACCAAGTCCCGCGCCAGCCTGTGCCACGCACAAACGCATCGCGACTAATTTGAATGAAATACCGCGCTGGCACAATGTCAGCTAAATGGATTAAGGGAAACGGAATATTGCTAATTGGGTAAATAAAACCAGACAACAATAGCGCGGTCATGAAGCCTGTTAAAGCGACGGCTTGAACGGTAGCCATCAGATTTTTTGCTCGCGTACCGATCGCCAGACCAAACATCACACTGGCTGACAAGTACAGCGGTGTGCCAACTAGCAGGGGAATTGGGTCGCCCGCAAAGCCAAGTTTGAAAATGAAAGCACCAACTATCATCAGGATCGCGGCTTCACCCATAGCTACAATCAGATACGCCAATCCTTTACCCAAAATTAGTTCGGCAGCCGTCATATTTGTGGCATAGACTTGGATGATATTCCCCTTCTCTTTTTCACGCACCATTGACATTGCGGCTAACAATGAGGGAAATACCCACAGGAGAAAACCGAATACACCAGGTACGATATAGAGCGATTCTTTACGCCCTGGATTGAACCAGATTCGTAAATGAGGTGCGAGTGGATTGCGTCTAGGTTCTAAGCCAGCAGCCGCTAGGAAAGCCGTGGTAGTGGCATGAATGCTGTTTTGGATCACTCTGGCGTTATTGGTGTCTGTGCCGTCTACAAGAATCTGCACGTTGCTGCCGCGTCCCGATTTAATGTCGCGGCTGAAATTCGGTGGAATGATGACGATCGCTTTTGCAAACCCATGATCTAAAGCATGAATCGCTGGATCGCCACCTGGCCAAGGCGTTGCTTGAAACTGATTGGTTGCGAAAAACCGCTCGGTATAGCTGCGACTGAGGGGAGTATTGTTGAAATCTTGGATGACGAGCGGGATATTTTTTGCCTCTAGGCGAATGGCAAAACTTAAAATGAATAGAGAAATCAATGGCAGCAGAAACGCCAACGCCACCGTGAGGCGATCGCGTCGAAACTGCGCTAATTCTTTCACACACTGCACTAAAATTCGCTTCATGGCTGTTGCTCGGTGAGCAGAATAGCATCGGCAGGCATTCCTGGTTTGACAAACCCAGCCGGATTATCAATCTTGAGCTTGATACCAAACACTTGCTTAACTCGATCGTCTTTGAAATAAATATTTTCGGGTGTAAAGGAAGCTTGGGGATCGATGGTGGCAACGGTTGCTGTTAGCGGTTTGTCAGGACTAGAATCGAGAAAAATCTTCGCAGCTTGACCGACTCTAACTTTGCCAATGCTGCCTTCTGGAACGTAGCCCCTCAAATAAACCGTTTTGAGATTGACGATCGATAGTAGCGTTTTCCCACTGACTACGACAGCCCCTGGTTCCACACTTCGCGCTGTCACCACGCCATCGATCGGGCTAACCACATTCAGATAAGCAATTTGTGCCTGAATTTGCCCAATAGCTGCCTGAGCATTTTTGACCTCTGCCTGTGCTGCTTGCAGTTGGGAAGTCGCCTGTTGTCGTTGTTGCTTTAACGCAGCCAGTCGAGCATTACGAATACCAGGGTTAAAGCTAGCGGTGTTTGCCAAACTTAGTCCACCACGAGCAGCATCAATTTGTTTTTGATTCGCTTCTACCGTAGATTGAGCTGTCTCCTGGGCGGTTTGTGCTTGGTCAAACCTTTGTCTGGATACGGCTCCAGCTTTGGCTAACCCATCGAACCGATCGCGATCGATCCGTGCTAATTTTAACTGCGATTGGGCTTGCTTGAGTTGAGCTGCTGCGACTGCTACGGTAGACTGTGCCTGGAAGACACGCCCCTGCCGATCGGCTTGAGATTGTGCTAGGGTCAGTTGAGCTTCCTGGATCTGGGCATCGACCACCTGAATTTGTAAACGAGCCTGCCGCACTTGTTGTTGAGTCGCACTCAGACGCGCCTGTAATCCCCGCCGCTGTGCTTGAATTTCTTCATCGTTGAGCCGCACGATTAACTGACCTGCTTTGACTGTATCTCCTTCTCGGACTGCGATTGCGGCAATCCGACCTGGTACTTTCGCACCGATATCGGTTTCATACCCCTCAATTCGTCCACTGATTTGGAGGTCTTTCGGTTTAGGTCGCGAGAGCAAGTACCAAGTTGAAAGTCCGGCGATCGCGATCGCCACACCTAGCCCGATGAACAGATAAGTCTTGCGAGAGCCTTTCGTGGGTGGTTTAGATTCAGGTGGTTTAGATTCGGGTGGTTTAGATTCGGGCAGTTTAGATTCAGGTGGTTGGGATTCGGGCAGTTTAGATTCAGGCAGTTGTGAGGGAGACTGTGCTTCAGCTTCAGGTTTGGGAAGGGATTGAGTCATGGCTGATGACCTCTTCGCCGCGTTTGTAATAGCATCGAAGTTCCAGTAGCCAGCAACGCGAGTAACCCTAGTGCATTGAGAAATGGGTAAATGGTTTCTAACTTTAGCGAGCCAAAGTTACCCTTATGTACTTCCAATAACCATTTAACCTCTTTTCCAGACAGGTCTGTAATTTGGTAAATCGAACCTGTAATAGCTGAGATTAGCAGTGGTAGTACCATAATGGGCGCGATCGCTCGATGAAATTGGCGGAATTGAAGAGATTTGCGGTTGGTCATTTCGGCTACCTCTAGAGGAGCGTGAGCATCTGAAACATTGTAGTAGTGACTTTTGCCAACGATAGCGAAACACTGCCTTGAGCATATCGATATCATTCAAACTTTAGAGCTAAATTCTGAGAAAGTTATGAGGGTTGTCTCGATTGTCAAGAGGCATTAATCTGAGTCGGAACTGCCCGATCGCCTCCTCACAACTTCCTCAGATTATTTCTCTACCCTTGGATATAGACTCCAAACATCTGACCTCAATTACTGAGGTTATAGGAAAAGTAGGTGATGCAATCCAATCGTCCTCAAACAGGTTCGATCGTCGTCAATGGCGGTCTGTTACACGATCGTGATGGTCTTGGGCAACAGGTGGCTAGATCGAGCGCACTTTCCCCCCCAGTGGATGATGTGACGATTCGCGTCCAGAAGCTATCCAAACACTATGGCAAGACGATCGCACTGCGGGGTATCGATCTAGAAGTTCGTCGCGGTGAATTGTTTGGTCTGATTGGCCCTGATGGTGCCGGAAAAACAACAGCTTTCCACATTCTCGGAGGTGTGATGGAAGCTACGACGGGTGATGCCCACATCCTAGGATTACCCGCTAGAGATGCCCGTAACTATACTGGATATCTAACTCAGCAATTCACCCTGTATCCAGACCTGAGCGTAGATGAAAATATTCATTACAGTGCTGGACTGCGGTTAGTACCAGCAGATCGAGTGGAAGTGCTGCGGACAAAATACCTCAAACTCATGCAATTGGAGCGATTTGGCGATCGCCTTGCGGGTCAGCTTTCGGGCGGGATGAAGCAGAAGTTAGCTCTGTGCTGTGCGTTGATTGCCGAACCACAAGTGCTGTTGCTAGATGAGCCAACCACTGGGGTGGATACGATCGCCCGCCGCGAGTTTTGGGACATTTTGGCAGGGTTGACGGCTCAGGGCATCACCGTCGTGGTAGCAACGCCCGATTTGGTTGAAGCGGAACGCTGCGATCGCGTGGCACTCATCCACGAAGGACAAATTCAACTAGTGGGTACTCCAGCCGCATTGAAAGCGGATTTACACCTCAGTCGGCTGACGATCCTGACCCCCGATCTCGTCAATGTCGAACGAACGCTGATGCCCCTAATTGACCCCGATGGGCAGATTGCTAATGTATCAACTTTCGGCGATCGGATCGAGGTTTTAGTTAAAGATGCCCAGCAGGGAGAATCCCTAGTGCGCGATCTCTTAATTCAATATCCGATCGATCGCCTTCAAGCCGAATCACCAACTCTAGAAAATGTCTTCATTGCTCTCCTGCGTCACAAAGGCTCAGTACCCAAATCGATTCCATTTCCCCGTTCCCGACAGTTTGCCGCTCCCCGCAACGATCGCCCCACCTCGCAACCTGCTATTTCTGCTCGCCATCTCAATCGTGTATTTGGTTCATTTCATGCCGTAGTCGATTTCAATCTCGATATCCAATACGGCGAGGTATACGGACTACTCGGTGCCAATGGAGCTGGAAAAACCACCACGATCAAAATGCTCTGTGGTCTATTGCCCATCAGTTCTGGCGAAATGTCGCTAGCTGGAGAACGCGGCAATCTCCGCAGTGCGAATCTCAGACGGCGGATTGGCTATATGAGCCAGAAATTTACGCTCTATGACGACCTCACGATTCTGGAAAATTTACAATTTTACAGCGGAATTTATGGCATTCCACCCCACCAGCAACGGGAAAAGATCCGGTGGGTGTTGGCGATTTGCGGTTTGGAAGGCCAAGAACATCTGCTCACCCGCCAACTCCCAGGTGGCTGGAAACAACGAGTTGCGTTTGGGGCATCGGTGATGCACGAACCAGAAATTCTATTTTTAGATGAACCCACATCTGGGGTAGACGTACTAGCAAGACAGCAATTTTGGCAGTTGATTAACGACTTTGCCCGCAATGGCACGGCAATTCTGGTAACGACACATTACATGAATGAAGCAGAACAATGTAACCGGATGTGCTTTATGGTCGCGGGTCGTAAGGTGGCTGAAGGCTCCGCTAGTCAAATCAAGGCGCAACAACCGGGTCAATTATTTGAGTTGCAAGTCGGACAGTTACAACCTAGTTACGATCTGCTGCGAGGCGATCTGGAACCTTGGCGGCTGTCTATTTTTGGAGATCGGCTCCATGTCGTTTTAGATCGTCCCGACACCGAATTACCCTGGGTAAAATCGTTGATGCAACAAGCAGATTTACCTATATTTGAAACTCAACCGCTCCCTTTTTCGCTGGAAGATGCCTTCATCGGTGAAGTTCAACGGGCAGGAGGCGCACCGCCATAACAATCCGCTGGATTCGCCAGCAGCAATGCCCGCAAATCTTACGATCGTTGAGTCCGATCTTGCTGCCTCCAACCTAGTAGTAAACCAGTGCCAACCAATAAAACGCCAGCAAAGCCATAGGGGGCGTTGAACTGCCATGCAAATAGAACGCCGCCTAACATCGCCCCGCCAACTTGTCCGAGGCTGTTGGCGGTATTCTGGATGCCTAATACCGTTCCCGTATGTTGACTGCCTCGTTTAGAAATCAGCGCAATCAGGTTTGGGGTAATTAATGCCATCCCGAATGCAAATAGAGCGACTACTCCCAGGACAATCGGCAGCGATCGAGCCATGATTAACAGCAGGATACCACTGCCCATCAGTACAAATCCCAGCCTAACTTGGGCGATCGAACTCACATACTTAGTCAAAAAGCTCACGGCAAGGATCTGAAAGACTGTCATCACTCCGCCACACATCATGAAGACAAAGCCTGTTTGGATTGGGCTATATCCCAATTTGTCTTGAGCTTGGAGTGCAAAAACGACTTCAAACAGTGTAAGTCCAAACTGGGAGATCGTGGTTAAACCCAATAGCAGTAATAGTGGTTTACCAAGCCTTTTCCAATTTAGCGGTGGTCGATCCGTAACTGTACTCGTCGATCTCGATGACAACGATTCTGGCAGCCAGCGGAAAGCGACTAGGAATGTTAAGAACATCAAAGCCGCAGCTAAGAAAAAGGGCGGCGCATAGTTTTCAATTTTGAGATCGAAAAGACCGAAGGTGAAATGTAAGTCTTCACGAGTTGTCAAACCGCCGAAAGCTGGGCCGACAATTGCGCCCAGACTTGCCGCTGTACCGACTAAAGCCATGCCTTTGGCGCGATCGCCTTCGGTCGTGATGTCAGCAACATAAGCCGTAGCCGCAGGCAACATCGCGGCGGATAGAAACCCACCGAGTGCCCGCACCACGTACAGCATTGCTACAGAAGATGCCAACCCGAAAAGGAGTTGGGCGACGGCTGAACCAGCAATACCGAGCAAGATTAACGGTCGTCTGCCGATTCGATCCGACCATTGCCCCCAATACGGTGAAGCAATTAACTGTACGAAGGCGTAAATACTAGTTAAGAAGGTCGTATGAATCGCGATCGTCTCACGCGGAACTGTCGATCCATGTAAATGCCTGAAGAAAAAAGGCAGTACGGGTAGACTCACTCCTAAGCCGATCGTGACTACGAATAAACAAACAAGTAATAAGAATAGCTTTTTAATCATCTTGCAACTTTGTGGGAGCTACTTGTCTCCAAGTATTTGCCCAAATTGGGTTTGGAGATCGACGAGATGAACGCTGACTAGATTGGGTAGCACGATATTGGCAGCTCCAACGCGAGTAGTTGGGCCGATGCCAATCGATCGCATTCCACCCGCGATCGCGGCTTCAATCCCCACAGTGGCATCTTCCACTACCACACAGCGATCGGGATCGAGTTCTAACTGTTTAGCAGCGTACAGAAATACGTCTGGGGCTGGCTTGGGCCGTGTGACGCTATCCCCATCAGCGATCGCATCAATCAGATTGGCAATCCCTAATTTCTCGATGACAGTTCGGGCATTCTTGCTGGCAGAACCGATCGCGATTTTAATGCCCGCTCGTTTCAGTTCTTGTAATAGCTCGATGGCTCCTGGAAACAAATCTTTAGGCGTAATTGTGGCGATCGATTCCACGTAGTAACGATTTTTGCGCTCCATCATCTCCTGAAGTGCGGCTTCTGGGTACTGCTTGTCGCCGACGATGTGCATCAGCGATTCGCGGCGAGACACCCCACGGAGAGCTTCATTCGCCTGTCTGTCAAAGGGCAGTTTTTCTTCATCAGCCAGTCGTTGCCAAGCTCGGTAGTGATATTCGGCAGTATCTGTCAACACGCCATCGACATCGAAGATATAGCCCTCAATCGCTGGAGCCAACGAGGGCGATAGATCGAAGTTGTGCCAAGTACCGTGCCAGTTGAGTTTAAATTTGAGCCGAGTCCAATTTGCTGGGAGATGGGGATTCGCAACGGGGCCGCTATCGGTCAGTTGAATGCCTGCGAAGCCGAATACCACTGCTTGCCAGACCCCGCCTGCTGAAGCTGCATGAATGCCGTCGGCGGTGTTACCGCGAGTATCTTCAAGATCGACTGTGGCTGCCTGTATAAAGTTTTTATAGGCATCTGCTGTTTTACCCAGGTTTGCCGCGAGGATCGCGTGAATGGCGGGACAGAGTGACGATCCATAGGTACTGTCGGTGCGGGGAGCATAGTAATTCCAGTTCTTTTGGAGGACATCGCCAGGGAATTCTGGCGTGTCTCGCATCAAGTAGAGGAGCATCAACACATCTGGCTGCTTGAGTACCTGTGTCTGATTCGTTTCGTCCATGCCCAGCACGGCTTGAATCGATCGAGTGCGGGGTTCATAGTCGCTCAAATTGATATCTTGGAGCGCGAAAAATCCATCGAATTGCTCGATCGGCCCAATGTCGGCATCGTTAGGGATATAGATCTGAGCGACGATCTCGTGGCAGCGTATCAGTAGTTCTGGCGTAAGTTTCAGCCTTTGTGCTAGTTCGGCAGCACGATCTGGAAAAGTGTGCTGCAACCACTTATAGACGGCAATTGCCTTTTCTAGATGCCACTGCACCATCCGATTGGTGTAAGCATTGTTATTTACCTGCTCGTGGTATTCATCGGCTCCGATGACTCCGCATAGTTCGTAGCGTTCGTGTCTGGCATTCCATTCGACTCGACTCATCCAGAACAGAGCAGTGTCGAGGATGATTTCAGCTCCATAGTCGCGTAGCCAAAGATCGTCACCCGTTACCTGCCAGTATTGCCAGACAGCATAGGTAATATCGGCACTAATGTGAATTTCGCGATCGCGGCACCAAATCCGCGTAGCTTCTGCATAAGGATCTTCTAAAATCGACCAGCGGGGTGTCATCTCATCGCCAGTAGCGGCACTTTCCCAGGCAAACATGGCTCCTTGATACCCACTATGAGCTGCTTTGCGCCGCGCTCCCTCTAGGGTGTGATAGCGGTAGTTCAACAAGCTGCGGGCGAGATTGGGTTGCGTTAAGGTGAAAAAGGGCAAGATAAATATTTCGGTATCCCAAAAGACGTGTCCCCGATAGCCCAAACCCGACAGTGTTTTGGCGGGAACGCTGACGCGACTGTTATCGGTGCGTTCACCCATGATGTGCGAACAGGCACCGATGACGAGTTGAAATAGGTTGTAGCGAACTGCCAACTGAGCTTGAGTATCTCCCTCAATTTCGATATCGCTTTGCTGCCAAAATTCGTTCCACGCCTGCTGATGCGCCTCAAGCAGTACCGGATAGGATGGCAGACTAGCCAATTTAGCTTGCGCCGATTGAACTGGTAGTTCTACATCCTGGGATGTAAACAGCGTCACGACCTTCTCTACACCTACGGTCTGCCCTGCTGTGGCGATAAATGTAGTCCTCAAGGTGGGATAGTCGAGCGGATTTGTCACCTGCACGATCGCATCGGTGCCAACCGCAGTCATTTTAGCCGCTATACCGAGTTCGATCTCAGAAGTGCGGGTGCGAAGCTGAAGCCAAACTCCTTGCTCCATCTTGCCCCGATTTAGTTGCTCCCAGTGATCGAAGCCTTGGTTGTCAGGATAGGCATTGATGCTGGATTGAATCTCGATCGTGCCATTAAAATCGATCGGCGTAATCTGGCAGCGCAGTCCCAATACTTGATGATCTGCCAAACTAGCAAAGCGATCGAATCGTAAGTCTACCGTATTTCCAATCGGACTCCGCCAGCGGATCGATCGACTCAGAATCCCGTGCTGTAAGTCTAGCTGCCGCTCGTAATGGAGGATTTCGCCTCGGTCGAGCCGAAACCGCTCTCCATTGACCACAATCGTTAATGACAGCCAATCAGGACAATTTGCCAGTTCGGTATAAACCCCAGGCACATCGTCATATACTCCATGCACTAGAGTAGCTGGTAACGCATCGGGGTAGCCTTCTTCAAAGCTGCCCCGCGTTCCTAAATAACCGTTGCCGATCGTAAAAATGGTTTCTCTCGCTCGCAACTTTGCTGGATCTAATTCAGGTTCGGTTAATGTCCAGTCTGTGTAAATCAGATCGTCAGAGACGGTGGGATCGTTCGTTGAAGTTGGGAGTGAAGCGGTAGAGGACGGGTTAGATAGTTGTAGTGAAGGAGATTGTGCTTGAGGCTTAGAAGGTGATTGAGTCATGGCTGAAGATCCCTATACAAAACAAAAGCAATAGTTAAATCGCAAGACAACACGGGTTATTTGAATTTCCGCTCAGGATAGCCCAGCATCTGACGACGAGCCAGGTAAAGAATAAATGGTGGCAAAACGAGCCACTGAATTACAGCCAGGGAACTCATCCCTAGCATGGGTACTGCCAGTACTGGCACCCCATAGACATGAGAAACATTAACTCGATAGGTTTCGTTGGCGTAGCCTCTCCAACGGAGAATGACAAGGGTAATTAGTAACCCGATACTAGTAAACAAGAACGTCAACTTCCAGGTGGGATGAAGCACCCAATTCCGCGATCTAATCAGCACACTCACAACCCAACTACAAATCAGAATGATGACCCCATCGCCGAAGGAGCAGTGAGTCAAATCTCTAACCTTGTCGGCCAAAGAGGGACTGTTATAGAACTCATAATAAGGAGCCTGCCAAACTTCATAAACAAAATTGAGTAAGAAGGCAAACAGAAACAGGTTTGGTTCTGGTGCCGCTAGAATCTGGATGATTCTCTTAGACATAAACCCCTACTCCACACATTATGATGACGCGATCGCGTTGACGGTAGCGGAGCATTTGCCCCAGCAATAGCCTCGCCGCTGGCATTACGGAACGAGAATCGGGTTGCTATCATTTAAACTCTAGAGCTAAATTCTGAGAAAGTTATGAGGGTGCTTCGATTGTTAGGGCATCCCTCCGAACACACGACAAACCACGATGCAAGCACCAAACATGAAGACCATGCCGATCGTATTTTTAATAAATTTAGAAATATGATGAGGATTTGCTGAAGTGTCTTCAGTGGATTGAGTTTCGGTTTCTGGGTGGTGCATTGTTTATTTACTCCTGCAAAGTCAAAATTTTACGTGCTGATAAAAGATTTTTTTGACGAGATCTGCTGTCACAACGTAAGTTGCCACGATCGCTCCCAACGCCAGCACAAAACTCAACGGTAACGGTTGAAATCCGAGCAGGGTGGCTAAAGGTGTCCAGGGAATGATGATGGTCGCTCCGATGGTTGCTAGCGTTGCTGCTAATAGATATTTTCCTGGTTTACTATCGAGCATGGATTGACGGGTACGAACGACTAGTACAACCAATGAAGCGGAAATAACCGACTCCAAAAACCAACCCGTTCTAAACTGTTGTGGTTGAGCCTTTAGCAATAATAACAATGCCCCAAAAGTGAGGTAATCAAATACCGAACTTAGCAACCCGAACACAATCATAAAGTTGCGAATAAACTTAATATCCATTCGCCGGGGTTTGTTGACTAATTCCTTGTCCACTCGATCGGTCGCAATCGTTAATTCGGGAAAATCGGTGAGTAAATTTGTTAGTAAAATCTGACTGGGTAGCAGCGGTAAAAAGGGCAGAAACAAAGAAATACCTGCCATGCTGAACATATTGCCAAAGTTGGCACTAGTCGCCATAAATACATAT
>JANYIT010000403.1 GCA_025358725.1 Chamaesiphon sp. GL140_3_metabinner_129_sub | reverse complement strand
ATTCATCACAATGGGCAAATTGCCACCAAGGTACATGTAGATTTGACGGCGATCGAATTATCAAATCTCGAACATGCTCATGACCATCAACATGAACATACTCATGAGCATGAACATGGACATACTCACCATCATCATCCCACACCAGTTAGCACCGTAGCCAAAGATTCAGACCACCATCACCATCATCATTACGATACGCCCCAACGGAATCTACCCGAAATCGAAAAGCTGATTAATGCGGCAAATTTGCCTGCTAGAGCAACGCAATGGAGTTTGGATGTTTTCCGTCAATTGGCAATTGCCGAGGGTGCCGTTCACGGTATTGACCCATCTGAGGTGCATTTTCATGAGGTTGGGGCTGTGGATGCGATCGTTGATATTGTCGGGACTTGTTTGGGTTTGGATTATCTAGATATTGCTAAAATTTACTGTTCGCCATTACCCACAGGTGGCGGTACAGTTCGCGCTGCGCATGGAATTTTACCTGTGCCTGTACCTGCGGTGCTGAAATTATTTTCGTCTCGTCAGGTGCCAGTATATAGCAATGGGATCGATCGAGAATTGGTCACGCCGACGGGTGCGGCGATTGCGGTGACGTTAGCGGCTGAATTTTGCGCACCGCCAGCGATGCAACTCCAGCAGATCGGTTTGGGTGCCGGGACTATTCAGTTACCGATTCCGAATATTTTACGCCTCTGGTTGGGTACTGAAACAGCAGTGGTGAAATCTTCCCCAGTGCGTCAGGAATGTCTTGAAACGATCGAAGTTTTGACTACCCAAATCGACGATCTCAATCCGCAAGCGATCGGGTACATTTTCAATCTGTAATTTAAGGCTGGGGCTGTCGATGTATTTACCCAATCCATTGGGATGAAAAAATCTCGATCGGGTATATTGTTAACGGTTATTTGTCAGTTAGATCGATCGATCGACTGCGAACAAATTATCTTCAAAGAAACTAGTACAATCGGAATTCGTCGGACTCAACAGACTCGATCAATCTTACCGAGAGCAATAGCATCTGTCGTAACTAAATATGGAACAGTTCGAGTAAAAGTTGCCAGAAATAATCTAGTTGATGATGATTCGATCGTCAATGTTCATCCTGAATATGATGACTGTGCTGCGATCGCGCAAAAGCACCAAATACCTTGGCGAGAAATCCATCAGTTAGCACTAATGGCTTGGCATGAATCGTCTGAACTATGATTGAAATGATTAACGGAAGACTATGATCGATCGATCAAAATATCTTGAAAACTACGATTTTAAAGAAATCCGAATCATACTTTGTATTCATCATAGTTCATCGTGAAATCAGTCTAATCATAGTTCGGACAACATCAATAGTCGATCGAGTATTAAAAAACATGAACAAACTGTTTGTCAGTGCCCAATCTCGGCTATAGATATTAAGCTGCAATGATGCGGCGATCGCTTTCACTCACTTACTCGGACATGACTCCTCCTAAACGAATCGGTATTCTCACCAGCGGCGGTGATTATGCTGGGTTAAATGCCGCAATTCGGGCTGTTGTCCATCGGGCGATCGATACTTATAATTGGGACGTAATTGGAATTTTCCGGGCGACTCAAGGTTTGATGGAACGCCCCATCGGTGCGGTAAAATTGACGATACCGTTGGTCGATCGATTATTGGTGATGGGTGGGACTTATTTGGGTACGACGAATAAGGGCAATCCCTTCGCTTTTCCGATGGAAAATGGGGAACTGATCGATCGATCTCCAGAGATTATTGAAGGTTATCATCAGTTGGGGCTAGATGCCCTCGTAGGGATTGGTGGCGATGGTAGCCTTGCCATCCTCAGAAA
This sequence comes from Chamaesiphon sp. GL140_3_metabinner_129_sub, assembly GCA_025358725.1. Taxonomy (GTDB): domain Bacteria; phylum Cyanobacteriota; class Cyanobacteriia; order Cyanobacteriales; family Chamaesiphonaceae; genus Chamaesiphon. The sequence continues at coordinate 10,042 of JANYIT010000403.1, read as the reverse complement.
GATCTGTCAACAGGGCGGGATGAACTTTGTAGCTATCCCGAAAACGATCGATAATGATGTCGGCGTAACCGAACACTCGATCGGTTTTGATACCGCCGTAAATATTGCCACCGAAGCCCTCGACAGGCTGCATTTTACAGCAGCCAGTCACTCGCGGGCGATGATCTTGGAAGTAATGGGGCGCGACGCTGGGCATATTGCCATTAGTGCGGGAATTGCTGGGGGTGCGGATGTGATCCTGATTCCCGAAATTCCTTACACGATCGACAATTTATGCGAGCGCATCCGCCTACGCCAATTAGAAGGTAAGAATTATTCCCTGATTATTGTCTCGGAAGCGGTGAAAACTGAATGCGGGGAAATCGTCCAAGTAGATACCAATCGCTATGGCGGCATCGGACACTATTTAGCGACCAAAATTGCGGCTGCAAGTGGTGCAGAAACGCGGGTAACTACATTGGGACATACTCAACGTGGGGGGATGCCTTCAGCACTCGATCGATTGATAGCATCTGCTTTTGGGGTCGCTGCGGTGGATCTGATTGCTGAGGAGAAGTTCGATCGGATGGTAGCATGGCAGCGGCGCGAAGTAATTAGTGTGCCGATCGAAGAAGCAATTTCACTGTACTGTGCGGTTAATCCTCAAAGTACGTTGGTGAAAACTGCACGGGGTTTGGGAATATATTTGGGCGACTAATAAGGCATGGCAACCACCAAGCTAGTTAAGACAGATCCCCGACTTCTTTCAGAAGTCGGGGATCTCGTATTCAAGTATTAGCTATTAGTTGAAGATCTTTGAAGATTACGCGGATCGAGAGCATCGCGTAAACCATCACCGAGCAGATTAAATGATAATACTGTGAGAATGATTAATAATGCTGGCGGCCAAATTAACCAGGGTTGAAAAATTAGAATTGATGTATTAGTTGCGATCGAAAGTAAATTTCCCCAAGATGGATCTGGCGGTTGAATTCCCAAGCCAATTAGACTTAATACTGATTCAGAAACGATAAAACTCGGAATCGCTAAAGTTGCCGAAATAATCAAATAAGTCGCTGTCTGGGGAATCACATGGCGGACGATAATATACAACGGTTTCGCACCCATTGCTCGTGCTGCTTGGACAAATTCCCGTTCCTTAATCGATAATACTTGACCGCGAATCACTCGTGCCAATCCCGCCCAACTGATAAATGATGTAATTGTGATGATTAGTAAAAAGCGTTGGGAACTGCTGACTCGATCGGGCAATACTGAAGCTAGAGCGACTAGTAGATACAGACTGGGCAAAGTCATCAGCACTTCGGCTACCCGCATAATTACTGCATCGATCCAGCCCCCGAAATAGCCCGATATCCCACCCAAAATCATCCCGATTGGGAAAGATATCAAAACGCCAATTAAACCGATGAAGAGGCTGATTCTACCGCCATAGACGAGCCGACTGAATTGATCTCTACCCTGTTCGTCAGTGCCGAGAAGATTGAGTTTGCCTGTACCTGTAGTGCCGAATAAATGCCAGTCGCAGGGAATACCACGGGAAATAGTGAATTCTTGAGAGTCAGATTTGCTCTTAATAACTGGAACTTTGCCCTTACTTTTCTTACCTAGAGCCGAATCGAATTTCGGCAGCATGGGGATACTAATTGGTAGTAGCCGATAGCTAGAACCACGGACGAAGAAGTTAATCGAGGATGGTTTAGTTTCGTCTACTTTGATAAGTCGATCGCCTGTGTTAATATCTGTTTGACCCTGAGTAGTTGGGTAAACATGTGGGCCAATAAATTTACCCTGTTTGTCGATCCAGTGAATCGCTGTCGGTGGCAATAATGAGCCATCATCCTGAGATACATAGGGATCGTATGGAGCCATGAACTCCGCTGCAATGACTGTCAGATACATCAAGACTAACGCGATCGCGCCCACTCGCGCTAATCCATTCCGTTTTAGTTGTTGCCACCAATTCATGAGAAGTTCAGGGGTAAAGGATTCGACGCAATTCACTACCCCTAGATTAATATAGATTTCACTTCGCGAGCAGAAAATCAGAAACCCGACTTTTTGAAAAAGTCGGGTTTCTGCGTGCGTGGATCTAGAGAGTCAAAGATTGAGCATTGGTTTGAATCAATAGAGCCAAATCCTTGAGGAAATTAGCAGCATCAGCACCGTAGATAATCCGGTGATCTGCGGTCATATTTACCTGCATTTGACGACGGATGGCAAATGTGCCATCTTCGCTAGCGACTACCTGAGGGTGAGATGCGCCGACAGCGAGAATTGCACCTGTACCTGGGGGTAGAATGGCATCAAATCGATCGACACCGAGCATTCCGAGGTTGGAGATGGTAAAGGTACCAGAGCTGTATTCCTGGGGCTGCAATTGCTTGATCCGCGCTCGATCGACCAAATCTTTCCACATCCGGGACAGGGAGTAGAGATCGAGTTTATCTGCACCTTGGAGGACGGGGGTAATTAAACCACCATCGGGCATGGCGACGGCGACAGCGATATTGATTGTACCTGGGTGACTTACACCTGCATCACTATAGCTGGCATTGACTGTGGGGTGCTTGGCGAGTGTCATGGCGACTGCTTTGGCTAGCAGTGCTGTCATGGTGACACCTTTGGATTTGACTTGTTTGTAGAGTTTATCGAGGTTGTTGGTTTCGATCGTATAACCGACTCGGAATGTTGGTACTGACAAACTCGCAATCATATTGCGATTGACAGCGGATTGGAGCGTATTGAAGGGGACTACTTGAGCTGAAGGTACATTGACGGGAAGGCTTTGAGCTACTGGAGCTACTGCGGCGATTGGAGTTGCAGGTGTGCTGTGAATAGTAGCGACAGTTGCTTTGCCTGCGGCGGTGCTAACATCTTCAGCAGTAATTCTACCATTGGGGCCAGTCCCATTGAGAGTTTCGACTTGAACGCCGTATTCTTTCGCTAGTTTTCTCGCCCGGGGAGATACTACGGCTCGATCGCTTCTGAGAGTCGTCGCTGCTTGAGCTACAGTTGTTGCAGGGGTAGCAATTGCTGCTGGGGGTGTCGCAGGTACAGAGGCAGTCGTCGCCGCAGATGGGGATTTACCTTGTGCTTGCTGTTTTGCTGTCTCAATTTCGGCTTCAGTTTCTGCAACCAAGGCAATCGCCGAACCTACAGGTGCGGACTCGCCTGCTTGGACGATGATAGTAGCAATGAAGCCACCATAAAAGGTTTCGACATCCATATCTGCCTTGTCGGATTCCACCACGACAACGATTTCACCTTTTTCGACTTTGTCCCCTGGCGATTTTTGCCAGGAGACGATCTTGCCTTCAGTCATCGTGGAACTTAGAGCAGGCATGAAAACTTCGCGTATTGCCATGATGGATATTCTCGAATCGAACAGTTAGGTTGAGCTTGCGACTTCCCATCTTAACCCACCGTAGGGAGCAGGGGATAGGGGCGAAAGGGGAAAGGGGAAAGGGAAAGGAGGAATACAAATCAATCCCTAACTTTCAACTTTCCACTTTTAACTTTCCACTAAAGCTTAGATATTCCCTCTAATTTCCATCACAACACCATCATGAAGTAGAACTTCAACGTTCATTTTAGAAATCAAATTGTCGCCAAGTTTGACTGAGAAGTAGCCTTCAACTTGCCCTTGACTTACTTCTTGTTTGAGTTCGAGCAGTTGAACTTGTTGAAGTTGTTGGAGAGCCATATTTTTTTGTTCTAGCAGTTCGCTTTTCTGCTGATTGACTTGCATCTGAATGCTCTCAATCTGTTGGACTACTTGAGGTCCAGGTGGTTGAAGGTTTTGCTTTTGAATTTCAGCAACCGCTCTTTGTCCCTGAATTTCTAGTTGTTGAAGTTGTCCGTCGAGTTCACTAATTTGTGTTTGTAGTAGTTGCTGGGTTTCGTCTTTCCAGCGTTGGGTAACTACAGCTTTGATAGCGACGACACGTTTGAGTAATAATTGAGAGTCTGGTAGATCCATGATTAGGTAATTTTGGTGACTAGTGGCTATTGGTTTAGTGGCTAGCGGCGTTACCCCATACCCTATTCCCTGCTGGCGCGATTAGCGATCGAACATCTCGTTAATCATACCGTGATACCGCTCCATCACAACTGGACGACGGATTTTGAGAGTTTGAGTGAGGAGTCCATTTTCGATCGAGAATGGCTCTGAGATTAGCTTAATCACGGCAATCTTGTCATCAGCGCGATAGCCAGGACGATTTTTGACTTCGCGGCTGAGTTCCTCGCGGAATAGTTCCAGAATTCGATCGTGATCCAGTGCTGGAGCGGTTTCAATTGGATCTGTAGCTAAGTCTAGCGGCAAGTTTTGAGTATTCAACCATGCTTGCAGAGCTTCAGAGTTTGGGACGATCAGCGCACCCAATGATTTTTGGTCTTGACCGACGAGGACAATTTGACTGATATACTGACTGCGCAGACAGGCATCCTCGATCGGGGTGGGTTCGATATTTTCGCCATTACTCAGGACAATCGTATCTTTGGCACGTCCGGTAATTGTCAGATCGTTATTAACAGTCAGCATCCCCAAGTCACCACTATTAAACCAGCCATCGGGATCGATCGCTTTGGCGGTAGCTTCAGGATCGCGATAATAACCTTGCATTACTTGTGGCCCACGAATCAATACTAATCCCTTTTGACCGATCGAGACTGGTTCGTAAGTTTCAACATCAACAATCTTAATTTCGGTACCTGGTAATGGTTTTCCCGACGAGAGGCGGAGATTCTGCCACGGACGACGAACATTGGTAATCGGCGCAGTTTCAGTTAAACCATAGCCAACCAGCACATCAATCCCAATAATCTCAAAAAATAGATCGAGATGTTTGGCTAAAGAACCGCCACCACTAATAATATTCTCAATTTTACCGCCAGTAGCTGCCCGAATTTTGCTGTAGACAAGCTGATCCGCGATCGCGTGAATGGGAGCTAAAATTGACATCTGGATACGGGCATTTAACTTTTGGCTCAGAGTAGGTGCGAGACACTCTAAACTCAATCCTTGGACGATCCGCCGTGCTTTAATATATTTTTTGCTCCAGCCGAAGAAATCAGCTACCAGTTTTTGCTGTTTGGGCGACTGTTCTCTAAATTGCTTCTGAATGCCCTCATACAGCGAGTCTAATAGGCGGGGAACTACGACAATACATCTGGGCTGATATTCTTTCAAATCCTGCTTGAAATAGCGAATATTGGTATAAATCTGCGTACAGCCCTGAGATAACAAATAATATTCGCACGATCGCTCGTAACTATGCCAGGAGGGTAAAATACTCAGTACCCCCAAACCTGGGGAGCCTGGAAGAACTGTCCCGCAAGTATTTACTTGGTGGAGCAGATTGCCGTGGGTAAGCATGACACCTTTGGGATTGCCAGAAGTCCCAGATGTATAAATGAGAGTAGCTAAATCTGTTTTTTTGAGGGCAACCGGGCTAAAATCTGTTGTGCGTCCGAGATCGATCGTTTGCGTAAAGTTAACGAGTTTAATTGGGAGATCTAGCTCGGGTTTTTCATCCGAAAGTAGGACAATTAAGCTAATCGGCAAATCAGCTAATCTACTGCTTAATTTTTCGAGAGTTTTGAGATCTTCAACTACTAATGCTTGCGCGTTACTATTGTCTAGAATCGATCGTAATTCTTGCGTCTCAGCTTGTGAACTACGGACGGCATTAAATGCTCCCGTTAACATAATACCCTGATCGGCAATCAGCCATCTAGGGCTATTATCAGCAAATAGTGCCACCGCAGTATGTGGCTGAATCCCCAAACTTTGCAAGCCAGTAGCAAATAGTTGAATTTGAATCGCAACTTCTCGATAAGTAAGGCTAAATGGTGGTTTACTATGGGGTGTATTGACAGCAATTATATTGCCGCATTTTGCTGCGACGATCGACCAAATTTCCGGAATAGAATTAATCTGACTATAATCGATCGTCCGGCTGAGATTCTGCCGCTCGCGATCGGTCATTGCATAAGTATCATTAGCTAGTTTAGAAGTTATCATAATTATTAGCCACGCAATTTTCAATCATGCACAACTAAGCTGAAGGCATCAGTTCGCTGTACTTATATGTATAGATTAACTGGTGGTTGGCTCGATCGACGATCAATTGTGACAGAAAATCAGGTGGCTGAAGATTTCTAGTCGGATCTAAACTTGAAAGGATACCCGAACTTTCTTACTCCCTAATTCCCACAATCCTGATCCATGCAACAAGTCAAATCCTGCGGTTTTATTTTATTTCAAGGAGATCGCTCCCATGCTCAGAAATCTTTTTTACTAATGAAACATCAAGATCGATACGATCTGCCCAAAGGACATGTAGAGCCTGGAGAATCGGATCTAGAGTGTGCCCTGAGAGAGATGAATGAAGAAACAGGTATTCCCATTAGTGCTGTGCAAATCGAGCCAGATTTTCAGTATCGATCGATTTATTATCCGCAGTATGCCAGATATGATCATCAGACGATCGAAAAAACCCTAATTATTTTCTTGGGTTGGGTAGATTCACCAAGAGTTGTTACCTCAAGCGAACATCTTGGTTATGAATGGATCGACTGGCAACCACCCCACCAAATTCAGCTTCAGACGATCGATCCACTCTTAGCTGAAGTTAGGGCTTATTTTGGGAATTAGCAGCTAACTCGCAAAGCGTTGGCGTAGTCAACGTTTTGCGCTTACGACAGGTGATACAGTGAGCTTGTCGAACTGCTCAGTGCAAGTAAAGGGCACCCCTACACAATTCACCTGTAGGGGTGCCCTTGATGGGTACCCTAAGATCTACGCTTACTACTAATGGTTCAAACTTGCATGAATGATGCTGATCGCAAACGAGTTGAGGACTTTCTCACTAAGTGGTTGGGTTCTGAAGGAAATGAACGGGCGAACTATCAAACATTTTTCGCGATCTGTGTATGGCTCTAGATGTGCCAGCACCACCGCCTAAGGGCAGTGTGGAGGGCGACAATTACTGTTTTGACAAGAACATCAAATTCTTCAGCGAGAAGGCAGAGACGACGCGATTTGCGGACTTTTATAAGGAAGGGTGCTTTCTGATTGAGGCGAAGCAGGGGAGTACGAATTCGGCGAAGGGGCATGGCAAGCGGGGAACGAAGGGTTATCGGGATGCAATGCAACAGGCGTTTAACCAGGCGAAATCCTATGCTTACAATCGGATGTTGCCAGCGTTACCGCCGTTTTTGATTACTTGCGATATTGGTTCCCATTTTGAGGTGTGGGAAGGGTTTAGTGGTGAGTATGGGAGTTATGGGGCGCGGCAGCAGGTAAATCTCAAGGATTTGGCGCAGGCGGAAGTATTCGACAGGTTTGTGGCGATTTTTACCGATCCACAATCGCTGAACCCTGAGAAGTATCGAGCGCGGGTGACGCGGGAGGTGGCGGCGGAGTTGGCGAAGTTGTCGCGGTGGTTGGAGGATAATGCTCGATCTGATGAGTCAATGGTGGGCGTGCGGTTGAAACCGCCGCTCGTGGTGCAAAGTCCGCCTACGCGGACTAAGACTAGTTTAGCCTCTCCCGATCCAAAGTCCGCCGTCTCTACGAGACGCGCCGCGAACGCGGAGCATATATCTCAGTCCGCGCAGGCGGACTTTGCAACACGAGCCTCGATTTCAATCGAAGGCGGCATCGACGGCGGTACCAAAGGCGGTGCAGTCTCACCTCATGAGGTGGCGAACTTTTTGATGCGGTGCATTTTTACAATGTTTGCCGAGGATGCGGAATTGCTCAAGGGTTTAGAGCAGGAGGCGATCGCAAGACTGGTAGATGTAGCTGGAGAAGTACAGTTAGGGCTGGAGCAAATTAATCCAGCCCAGTTTTTGGGGATCGAAATCAATCCACGAGCGGCAGCAATCGCCGAACTGGTAATCTGGATTGGGTATCTCCAATGGTATTTCAAGCGGTATGGCAATGCAGCACCGCCGGAGCCTGTATTACAAGCCTTCGGGAATATCGAATGTCGCGATGCAGTGTTGGCTTATGACGGCACAGAGCCAGATCTAGACGCGAAAACGGGTGAGGTTCGATCGCGTTGGGGTGGACGAATGATCAAGCATCCAGTGACAGGGGAGGATGTGCCAGATGCTAGCGATCGAGTCGTTATTTATAAATACTTAAATCCACGGGCTGCGGAATGGCCGAAAGCAGATTATATCGTTTCAAATCCTCCTTTTATTGGTAATGCACGGATGCGAGAAATTTTAGGTGATGGATACACTGAAATCACTCGTAAAATTTATAAAGATGTTCCAGACACAGTTGATTATGTAATGTATTGGTGGTATAAAGCGGCTAATTTAATTTCCAAAGGAATAGTTGAAAAATTTGGTTTCATTACAACGAATAGCATAAGTCAGCCCAGACTAAGAAGTCTGGTTCAAAGTTTTCTGGAAAGCAAAAAGCCATTGCGACTGACATTCGCAATAGCAAACCATCCGTGGATAGATGATGGTGCCGATGTTCGGATTGCGATGACAGCTTCAGAATCAGACACATCAAATAGCCTTCTGAAAACAGCGAAATTAGGCGTTGTTGTTAGTGAAGCTATTGGCGAAACGCCTGAAGAAACTGCTGAAAAAATAATCGTCGAATGGCATTCTGTAGGGAAAATATTTGCCGATCTTAGATCTGGAATAGATATCACTTCCGCTATACCACTCATTGCCCAATCAGAACTTGCTTGTAATGGTGTAGAGCCTTATGGGGCTGGATTTACTCTTGATTTTGAGAAGTTTTCAGCTTTTTCAGAGAAATCTAGAGAGATTATACATCCATATAGAAATGGCAGAGACATTACACAAAAAAATCGAAATGTTTTTGTAATAGACTGTTTTGGTATGACAGAAGCAAATCTCCAAGATGAATATCCTGAAGTGTACCAGCATCTTCTCGAAAATATATATCCAGAAAGATGCGTCGAAAGAGATGCTAATATGCAGAAAAACTGGTGGCTTTTCAATAGAAATAGACCAGATTTACGTAAAGCGATTAAAAATACAAGAAGATATATAGTTACTGTCAAAGCAGCTAAACATCGGACATTTATTTTTATTGAAAAGTCAATACTACCAGATGTCAAATTGACAGTTATCGCATTAGATGATTCTTATTATCTTGGCATATTATCCTCATCCACTCATGTCGGATGGGCGATATCATCTGGAGGAAGATTAGGCGTAGGTAACGATCCTGTGTATGTTAAGACAAAAAGTTTTGATGCTTTCCCTTTCCCAGATTCTACCCCAGAACAAAAGCAAAAGATTCGAGAATTAGGCGATCGATTAGACACTCATCGCAAACAAGTTCAAGCCGTCCATCCCGATATCACCATCACCGGAATGTATAACCTGCTCGAAAAACTCCGCGCTGGTACAGCATTTAGCGAACTCGATCGAGCATACAACAATCGCGCCCTCGTCTCCACCCTCAACCAAATCCACGATGAACTCGACAAAGCCGTATTTGAAGCCTATGGCTGGCAAGACTTGTCGGGCAAACCCACCGCCGAAATCGACGAAACCATCCTCGAACGCCTCGTCGCCCTCAACGCCGAACGCGCCGCCGAAGAGCGGAATGGACATATCCGCTGGTTGCGCCCCGAATATCAAGCCCCCACCCAAATTCAATCTACCCAGATCGCCCTTCCAGGTATCGATGTCGAACCAGAAACCGTTATCACCCCTATCGAACAGCAAAAATGGCCTACCCTACCAAAAGCTCAACTCGCAGCCATCCGCGACCTCTTACGCACCAGTAGCGGCGAATGGACGGTGGCGCAAATAGCCAACCAATTTACAGGTAAAAATACTCAGAAGAAACTAGCGGCGATTGGGGAAAATCTCGATCAATTACAATGGTTTGGGGTAAAGATCTACGCAGCTAACTTGTGACTTCTGGCATAACTTGGCCATTTCGGCCAAGTTATGCCAGAAGTCACAGTTTGTTGCGTAGATCTTTACCCCAAACCATTGTAATTGATCGAGATTTTCCCCAATCGCCGCT
>JANYIT010000374.1 GCA_025358725.1 Chamaesiphon sp. GL140_3_metabinner_129_sub | reverse complement strand
ATTTAATTGAACGACTTTGGAAGTTTGTTAGAAATGAGTGCTTGTATTCAAAATATTATGAGAGTTTTGATGATTTTAAATCAGCGATTTCCACCTGTATCGGCACCGCTAATACAGAACGGAAAGAAAAGCTCGATAGCTTATTAACACTCAATTTCCAGTCTTTTGCAAAAGTTTATATCTTACCCGTGTAGAGTATAAGTTGTTTTTTGACCGATTGCGTCAGTGGTAGTCAGGACGTTTTCTTCAGTGTCGTAGCTGGTGCTGGTGGTGTGGAGGAGTAGATCTGTGGTGGTGGTGGTTAATCTGTCTACTTTGTCGTACCCATAGCTAGTCGTCCGTCCGAGTTCGTCGGTGGTGCTGCTGACATTTCCCAGGATGTTGTAGGTAATAGACTTGTTGCGAAATAGTGATCGAGTCTCAGCAAAAAATGAATTCCTCTAATTGGAATCATTTTAAGCAGCCTTCAAATAGAAGTTCCAAAGTCCACAGGCAGTTAACATCAGATGATCGTCGAAATCAGTCACACGATTCCTGTAAATAGCAGCTACGGCATTATAGCGTTTGACACCAGCAAAGGCATTCTCACAAATAACTCTTCGGCTGCTTAAACTCTTGTTTTGTTCTTTTTGTAAAGGCGTTAACTCTCCTCCTTTGGGCTTTTTGTGTGGTAACTCAATGTTGATATATTGCTTCTGCACTCCCTGAAATCCTGAGTCCAGTAAGACCGGAACCACACCCTAGAATCCCGCCAATAATGTCATCTTCATCATGAAAGCGTTTGTCATGTAATTTCCCTTCTCGTGCCGTTGTCAGCACTAACACCTCTTTGTTAGGAGCCACTGCGGCTAGATGTTTGCGAGTATGTCGTTTTTTCTTACCCGAATAGTTCTGCTTCTGACGCTCTTTTTCATCGGGGCGTTGAATGGGTCTTTCTGTCCCATCAATCATTACCTCTTTAACTTCGGGGAAAAGTTCAATGAACTCCTCAATGCTATTAATTTTTCTGGCTGGTAATGCCATTTTTGTGGCTAGTGCTGCTTCGAGTATCGGTTGTAATCGATGCAGCCACCGATGCGTTTGGGCACGATCTAGCTCGAACATTACTCCTGCTAGGTCGAAGGTTGGATAACACTTAAAATAGAACAAAATGTAGAATAGTTTCGCCTGGACTGTTGCCAATCTTGCTTTGGCTCCACCGCCGATAGCTCTTTGGCGCGATTTATCTTTTTTTTCTTCGGCTCGGTCGTATTCCGTCGCAAATGTGGGTAATAAGGTCTGGAATGCTTGACGGTTGAGTCCTGTCATTGCCCGCACCAATCGATCTTGCTTGAGAATTCTTTCGATATTGAGCATCTATTTCTTCTGTCCATTCTTCTTGACTATCCATTTTGCCCGTTCTCGATTTATTTCGCAACAGGTCTAATGAGTGATTTGTTAAATTGGTTAGACAATTATTAATTGTCAGGATAAAGTTGTTGCAATTGTGGCACAGCATCCCACCACGGAATTGGATGTGGATAATCTTTAATCGTAATAAACACGCCAAAGAAGTTGTGAATCGAACTGTACTGCATATCGTAGATTCCACCTACCGCCTTCAACCGTTGCAAATAGTCGAGGGTGGCTTCATCAATCGGATTCTGCTCTTGGGCTAAGGTATGAGCAATATCAGGGAATCGCTGCATTAAAACCGTTGTAACTGGTTCGGGTTCGGGTCTGGATTTAGACGTACTTGTCACAGTGCTAGTGGTTGGTGTCCACTGCTTGAGATAGTTAACGAATACGCCAGCTTTGGCTTTTGACCAGTTTTGTTTCTGGGTATAGGCAATTCCATCTTCGATCGCTTGCACTGGATACTTCTTCAGGGCGTGGAGAACGTCGGCTAGTTTGATATTGAGCGCACTTAACCGAAATTCAACTTGAGCGTACCACTGCGGGGTTTTAATTGTGCTGTCAGTGTCAATGACTGTGACTGGTGTAGCAGTAGGTTGGGGGAAACCCATGTTGGCGATAACATTACCAATTGATCAATACTCCGGACACCTTTTGAGAAGAAAAATGATCGATCGATCCAAAAAAAGCAATTCATCGCTTAAAGTACAAGTAGAACCCAAGTACCAGATGAATTGCTCTATGGATATTGTACAGAACCTACTTGCCAAAGTGGG
>JANYIT010000371.1 GCA_025358725.1 Chamaesiphon sp. GL140_3_metabinner_129_sub | reverse complement strand
TTGGCAAAAACTAATCCGGTTTATGAAGATATTGCTACTAAATTCTTTGAACATTATCTCTATATTGCCGATGCGATGAATCACATCGGGGAAATGGAAGCTTCTTTATGGAATGAAGAAGATGGCTTTTATTATGATGTGCTGCATTTGCCCAATGATAGCCAAATTGAAATGAAAGTGCGATCGATGGTAGGGTTAATTCCCCTATTTGCGGTGGGAATATTGGAACCAGAAACACTCAAGCAATTACCCCAGTTCAAGAAACGGTTGGAATGGTTCATCAAAAATCGTCCTGATTTACGCCGGAATGTTGCTTGTATGGAAGCTAAGGGAGTAGGCGCACGGCGATTACTGGCGATCGTTTCTAAGGATAAACTCCAACGCATTTTACAAAAAATGCTAGATGAATCGGAATTTTTTGGCGATTACGGTATTCGGGCAATTTCTCGCTACCACGCCGAACATCCCTATCTGTTTCATGCCAATGGTACGGAATTTCGCGTCGATTACGAGCCAGCAGAATCGACGAGTGGACTATTTGGTGGCAATTCAAATTGGCGCGGCCCCGTGTGGTTTCCGGTCAATTTTCTGCTAATTGAATCGCTCCAAAAGTTTCATCATTATTTTGGTGAAGATCTTAAAGTTGAATGTCCGACTGGTTCCGGTCTAATGCTGACATTAGCGGAAGTTGCTACCGAATTGTCTCAACGACTCACCCAAATTTTCTTAAAAAATCCCGCCGGAAATCGCCCAGTTTATGGGGGAACTGACAAGTTTCAAACCGATCCGCACTGGCGCGATTTGGTGTTGTTCTACGAGTATTTCCACGGCGATAATGGCGCGGGAATTGGAGCTAGTCATCAAACGGGTTGGACGGGATTGGTGGCGAAGTTAATTCAGCAATTGGGCGAGTATGGCAACTCGGATATTGTGCCGAAAACTAGCAAGGAAATTGGCAAATAGATCGAGATCTAAGTAGAACGATTGAGGTGTTAAATTGCTTCAAAAGCTGGAGTATTATACGGACAGTTATCGGGCTATTCACCAAAATTGGTGTGTTGTACGGATAACTTTCCGTTTAATAAATAGTTAGGTGTTTTAGTCGAGGTGTTGATGATACTAAATATTGACCATATCCAGCTTGCTATGCCTCCTGGGGGCGAAGACGCTGCACGAAAGTTCTATCGGGATGTTCTGGGGCTAGAAGAAATCGAAAAACCCCCTCAACTTGCCCTCCGAGGTGGCTGTTGGTTCCAGGGTGCGGTTAGTGTTCACCTTGGCGTGGAAGTAGATTTTAGACCAGCCCTAAAAGCCCACCCAGCTTTTGCTGTGGCTGACTTAGCCAATTGCGCTCGGATGTTGCTCGCAGCGGGGTTCACTGTGCGCTGGGACGAAAGCAATCCAAACGTGAAGCGGTTCTTCTCGGCCGATCCGTTTGGTAATAGAATTGAGTTTCTAGAGTAGTCACCTAACAAGCTGCATTTCTCAACAAATTCTCATTTTCGCTTCAGGAGTGTTTCAGCTCGATCTGGGATCGTAGTTATTATCGAGCCAAATTTAGCTGCCCGATCGCCTAACTCTATCCTCTAGCCCCTCACAAGATGAAAGTCAATCAGATCGGCAATAAATCGATTCTCCAAGGAGAGCCTATGGCCAACGAGAATCACCGCTTTCGCTGGATTAATTTTAATCCGATCGCAGCATCAATAGATGACGGTCGAGATGTCATTCAAGGATTGAATCAGAGTCAAAAAACACTCCCTTGTCGATACTTATATGACGATCGAGGGTCAGAATTATTCGAGCAAATTACTGACTTACCCGAATATTATCCCACCCGCACGGAGCAGGCAATTCTGGAGCAATACGCTCTAGAAATTGCCGAACTTACAGGTGTATGTGAATTAGTCGAATTGGGCAGCGGGAGTTCTCGCAAAACTCATGTGTTGCTAGAAGCTTATAGTCAATTCAGCGATCGATTACATTATTGCCCGATCGATATTAGTGCTGGCATTTTGAAGACGACAGCTTTGGAATTGTTGAATCGATATCCCAATCTGAAATTATGTGGTTTGGCGGGGACTTACGAGCAAGCATTAGCTCAATTGCCACCGCCAGAACTGGAAAACCGAATGCTGATTTTCTTGGGGAGTACGTTAGGAAACCTCAATGACAAAGAGTGCAACAAATTTCTAACTCAAATTCAACAAGCACTTCAACCAGGAGAATTTTTCTTATTAGGTGTTGACTTACAAAAACCGATCCAGACGATTGAAGCTGCCTATAATGATGCACAAGGAATAACGGCAGAATTTAATCTTAATATTCTGCGACATCTCAATCATCGCTTTGACGGTGATTTTGACATCGATCTGTTCGAGCATTTTGCCTTTTACAACCAAGAACAACACCAGATTGAAATGCACCTCCGCAGTCTAGTAACTCAAACTGTTTTTCTCAAAGCATTAAACTATCGATTCATAATTAATGCTGGCGAAACAATTCACACGGAAATTTCGCGCAAGTTTGATTTATCAAAATTGGTAGATAATTTAGCATCTCACGCTTTTAAGCCTTTACAGATCCGGACAGATCCACAGGATTGGTTTGGCTTGATACTGTGTCAATGCCAATGTGCTGGAGATGATTGTCCTTGAATCCAAGCACGATCTATAATTGTTGGTCGATATCGATCGATATATTTCCATCCACAAACCTTTCAAGACTGACAGCAATCCCTAACTAAAACCATTGCTAGATAATGGACGGACAAATGGCATCCAGTCGCGGCAATCTATTTTATGGCTAGATCTAGCTCTAACTGCCGAAGGCGAAGAAGTAGCACAATACCAGTCTGTTGAATTCACATCAAAAAATGAGTAACTAAATAATTAGTTACTCCTCTCTTTATTTCCAATATTTTCTATGTTTCAATCTTAGCTATCAAATTAAAAATCTATTCATAGAATTAGATTTTAATTAGGAATAAATTTCATCGCGACTCCATTCATGCAATAGCGCAGTCCAGTCGGTTTCGGGCCATCTTCAAATACATGACCCAAATGTCCACCGCAGCGACGACAATGGACTTCTGTGCGAGTAGAACCGAATGAATTATCCACTGAAGTTTTGACGGCATTGGAAATCGGAGCATAGAAACTCGGCCAGCCAGTCCCACTATCGAACTTAGTTGCAGAAGTAAACAGTGGCAAATTGCAGCCAGCACAGGCGAATTTACCCGCACGATGTTCATCTGTTAGTGGGCTGGTACCAGCTCGTTCTGTTCCCTCTTTTCGTAATACCTCAAATTGTTCGGGGGTGAGGATCTTCCGCCACTGGGCTTCAGTTTTGGAGACCTCGAACTTACTGGCTGTTTTTGCAATCGACTCTAATTTTCTAGATGAGAAAAATAGCGCACTAGCAGTACCAAGTGGTAAAAGTGAAGCGAATAGTATAGTTCTTCTTTTCATGTTTAAGATTAGTCGATTTGGGAATTAATCGGGTATTTTCAAGTTAGAGCTTTAACTTTTTTTGATTAGATCGGGGAATTGCTGACGCAGTTGGGCGAGTTTTGGGAGATCGAATCTAACGATATAGGCTTGAGTAGGATTACGAACGATAAAGTTTTGATGATACTCTTCAGCCGCATAAAACTTAGTTAAGGGCACTACTTGAGTTGCAATTGGTTCGGGAAAAACATGAGCTTGATTAAGCCTGTCGATATAAGCTTTTGCTACTTTTTGTTGTTCGGGATTATTGAAAAAGATGGCCGATCGATATTGGGTACCGCTATCTGGCTCTTGGCGATCTACCTGAGTTGGATCGTGGGCAATGAGAAAGTGAATTTTTAGCAACTTTCCTAGCGAAATTTGTTGGGGATCGTAGGTGATTTTAACTGCTTCTGCATGACCTGTAGTGCCAGTACTGACAGTCTCATAGTTGGCAGTTGCGGCAGTGCCACCAGCATAACCAGAGACAACACTAGAAACACCTTTGAGATTTTCAAATACTGCTTCTATGCCCCAAAAACAGCCACCAGCGAGGACGATCGTTTGTTCGCCTTTGAGTTTAGCAGTAGCAAGATCGATCGGTGGATCGATTTTCATTCCTGCCATTATGACTGGGGCAGAATCAACAGCAGAGCCAGACAAAATCGTATGTGGAACTCCGCAAGCAACCGCAATTAGTGATACTATTGAAAGGCTAAATAAAAAACGGTAATTATTTGACATCGTAGGAAAATTTGTAATTTTGTTTGACAGAGTAAATTTAATTTTAGTTTGTAATTATAGTGTTGCTTTTATAATAACATTTTTAATCTAGAGGATGGCATTAAATCTGTTGTAAAATCCTGTTTAAAATCAAATTAGATTCATGCTCTATTCTCCACTGGAGAATCGATACCAAAGAGATAAATAGCTTTGAATGCTTCATCAGTTCATCAATTTAAGTATCGCCGACAACCTCACAATTTGCCTGAGAAAAAACTAGAAAATTCCTGAGTTTTTTCTGAGAGTTTTCTCATTTCATTCTCAGCAATTTCTCAGATTACGCTGGTGTAGCAAGCTCTCCCTAACTCAACAGATTTGCGACACCCTTGTCCCAGATAGACAGCTTTATCAAATCTCTTCACAAAATTCCAATCTTTTAGAAGAAGCCGAACTATCTTATACCATTCATCCGATTAACATCAAAGATCGTCTTGGGCTAATTTGCTTTTGGCTTAATCCCAAGAGGTTTATGCACCTTTACCTTGATCGATGTAAAGGGGCTAAGAGGTCAGAAATATCGGTATACTAGAGGTAGAACTGTTGATGAATATCGTAGTGTATTGGCAGAGATTGACAGGGAGACAGTGTTGGGTAAGCGTGATTATGCGATCTGTCGGTTGTTGTGGACAATACTTTGAGAAGGGGTGAAATTGTTTCACTCAATCGATCTAATTTTATCTCCCAAGAAAGTAGATTAATGATTCTAGGTAAAGGGACATTAGAATTACATTCGATCGATCTCAATCTAGCGGTAGTTGAAGCTATTAATGACTATTTATTAGTCAAGCCAGATATTGATAATTCAGCCTTATTTGTCAGTAATAATGGCAACAGATTGGATGGTAAAGATATCGCTAGAATCGTCAAGAAGTATGCCGAACTTGTCGGGGTCGTTGGCGTAAGCCTACCGGAGGTAATCTTTCACCCCATCGGGTGAGACATAGTGCGATTACGGCTTATTTAGATGTGAGTGAGGGGAATGTGAGAGCTGCTCAATCTTTGTCTAGACATCAAAATTTGAGTACATTGATGATTTATGATGATAATCGTCATCAGTTGCAGGGTAAGGCTAGTAAAGATTTAGGTGAGTTATTAGATTAATTTGGTTGAATACTGACGCTGCTATTTTTGTTAGATACCGTAAAATAATCTAATGATTAA
This sequence comes from Chamaesiphon sp. GL140_3_metabinner_129_sub, assembly GCA_025358725.1. Classification (GTDB taxonomy): domain Bacteria; phylum Cyanobacteriota; class Cyanobacteriia; order Cyanobacteriales; family Chamaesiphonaceae; genus Chamaesiphon. The sequence goes on along the minus strand of JANYIT010000371.1, from coordinate 300 downwards.
TCCTCCTTCAACTAACGAAGAACCTTCGATTCAGGAGAGCTTGGTTCAACTCTCCGCTCAGTTAGAACATCCCTTAGACTTAGCATCCGTTGAGCAAATCTACCAAAATGCGCTAGATTTACTCAACCATATTTCTCCAGCACCTGTGACGCTTGCTCGTTGTTAAATGTCAAGTGGTTAGACGTGTCGCGACAGGTTAATGTCGGGTAGGTGTCGCGAAAGGGCAGTTCAGATCGAAACGACAAGTAACGATCGGTTGCGACAGGGGCACAAAAAATAGAGCTGTTAGGAAGATTGAGA
>JANYIT010000366.1 GCA_025358725.1 Chamaesiphon sp. GL140_3_metabinner_129_sub | reverse complement strand
CCAGACCTCTTCTACCGACGCATCAATGGCGATCGAGAATCCTTGATAGACTCGATCGCTAGACCGAATCTGATAGACAAATTCATTAACAACCCGAATATAATTAGCACTGCTGCGATGTTCGATCTCGACACCCTTGGGTCTTCCGGTCGAACCCGATGTATAAATGACATAGCTTAAATCTCGTTCCGTAATGCCAACAACAGTACGATCGAGTCTGACAGTAGATTCTAGAGCTATCTGCCGATCCTGGAGATCGACACAAATCACATCAGCTACCGCAATCGCTTTCTCCTGAGCTAAATCTCCAGTAGTCAGGATGACTCGAACGCCACAATCAGCAAAAATATAGTCAATTCGATCGGCTGGATATTCAGGATCGAGGGGAATGTAAGCTCCCCCAGCTTTTAAAATCGCCAAAATTGCGATGTATAGTTCTGGAGAGCGCGGGATTAATAGTCCTACTCGTGCGCCGCTAATCACACCACGACGGCGCAGATAGTGGGCGAGTTGATTAGATTTTGCTTCTATTTCTCCATAAGTAAGGCTAATACTACACCAATCGTTGGCGGAGCCTCTCATTTGGAGAATCGCTGAAGCTGATGAGCATCTGTCCGCTTGAGCTTCAAATAATTGGTGCAAGCAATCTAAGCCAACATCTATCTGCTGTCTCTTATCTTTAGGTATGATATCGCTGAAAAACATGTGTTGTTGTTATGGTTTTTGAGCTATATTGAAATCCAAGCTACTCACCTAAAAGTTTGTCCGATCGATTTACTGTCACAGGTTGTCGATCTGAACTATGGCGGTTGGAGTGAGGATAGTTCCTGATGAGATTACCTTAATTAGCTCGGTTGATTTGTTAAGGTAGCCGCTCATTTAGAGAAGCATACAGATCGATTGTCAAGAACTCGAAAAGATCGTGTATGTTGATTTTAAAAACCACATTCTGCTGTTCCGTTGATGGAGCATCAGCTAAAAAAAATTAAATGCAGAGTCCGGTCTTAGCAACGCTTCTACCGATGCGATCTTTTTTAGCGTCGTAAGCCCCTGTATGCACATTCTCACCCGTGAAGAATCGATTTTGGATTAGATCGAAATAGATCGTTAGGGCTTGCTGAAGATCTCAGCAAATAATTCACTGCAAGGGTTTTGAGCCTTTTTTTAAGAATTAAGTGCAAGGTTTTGACATTGAAAGGCTCAAAACCCTTGCAGTCGATCGCCAGATTCAAGAGATCGAGCGAAAATATTTGGAATAGAACCATACTTTAGCAAGGATTTCAGGCTTTAGAGCAACACCAAAGACTAATTCAGCAAGCCCTAATTAGTTTCAATCGTTGACTTTTTCTGTTTGCTAGAGAATCGTGGGTAATCTGACGATAAACTTACTACCTTCTCCCAATTCACTTTGGACATCGATCGATCCATGATGCTGCTCGACGATCGATTTAGCAATTGCCAATCCTAAACCAGAACCACCTTCCCAACGAGTACGAGATCGATCTGCACGCCAAAAACGATCGAAGATGCGTTCTAGATCGTCAGGAGCAATTCCTACTCCAGTATCGATAATAGCAATCTCAATCTCTCGTTCGATTTGATAAGCTAGAATCTTAATCCTACCACGCAAAGATGTGTAATGGATAGCATTTTCTATGAGATTAATAAATACTCTCTGGAGACTATTATTAGTGTATTGTTGAAGCCATAAATTAGGTTGAATAGCTACTTCTAACACGATCGATTTAGCATCAATCTGAGTTTGATATTTTGTAGCTATTTGCTGTAGAAGTAGAGCTAAATCGATTCGCTCCGTGGCACTATCTAGATTGTTTTCCGCCCTAGCTAATATCAATAAATCCTCAGCTAGATTAATAATTTGCTCGGTAGCACTGGCAATCGCCTCAAACTTTTTCAGATCTCCCGCTCTCATGCCATCGGAATATTTGAGAGCAGTATTAGCGTTAGTTTTAACTGCCATTAATGGACTGCGTAGTTCATGAGCGGCATCTGCGGTAAACTGTTGCAATCGTTGATAACTGACTACTGCGGGTTTCATCGC
>JANYIT010000290.1 GCA_025358725.1 Chamaesiphon sp. GL140_3_metabinner_129_sub | reverse complement strand
TTCTCCTGAGTATCCGTGTCTGACGACATCGCTACTTTGACAAGCTGGGCACAGAACAGGTTCTAATACCATTTTTCTTTCTCTCTGCTATATCTTGCTTCTCTGATACTTCTTTCCACAGATTCAGAACATTACCCTTTTGAGCTTGAGCAGCTTGGTTTTGTTCGATTAACTGATTACACACTATCGTCTTCCGCCAGACCGTCACTTGCAAGACTATTCTCACACCCCGACAAATTTTGCTTTGTAGAAGTTTTTCAGGTTGGTAACTTACCAATGGTATGCAGTATTTCTTGCCTTATGGAAAAAAATTGGTCTTTAGCGGTGGTTAACCGCTCCGTCCTATCTTCTATTTCATATGCCTTCTTCAGACACCCGCGTAAGCTGTTTAAAAAAATCGAGAATGTACCAGTCAATATACTACTCCAGTCACTATTAGAATGGCGTGAACAAGTATGCAGTGAATTGAATTTGGAATTGATTCAAGATGTTAGATCTGAAACTTACTTTGAGAAACAACACAGTAACCGAATAGATCGCAAAAATACTTTACTTCGTAAAAGTGTGATTTTGGCATTGTTAGAAATGTTCTGGTTTTCTTTAAATTCTAAATCTGAATGGTTAGGAGATTATGAAAAATTAAAGCTAAATCGGTAATAATTTTATTGTCCGCGTCCTGGTTTGCAATCGGCAAAACCCAATGCTTCAGTATCGAGAAAACTGGCAATTGCCATTTCAATTATAGATTCGATCGGGTATTCAATTTCATTAGCACGATCGATTATAGCAGCTCGAATTCTTTCGGGTAAACGTTCCAAGATGACTTGGGCATCAGTAGCAGAAAGTTGTTCTAGTAATTTGGTTTGCATAGCCTTTACCGTTCGCTGGGGATCTGGACGTTGTACAGAAATCATATTCTCATAAACTCTGTCGCAGCACACTAGATCGTAAAATGAGACTAAATAGAGCTAAATCTGCCCCAATACTCGAACATATGAGCAAAATTGCCTATCGTGAATTCGGTGACGAAGAACCCGATACCGACGACACCACCGAATTACCACCAAATCAGCACAAACTCAAAATCGAAGCATCCAGAAAAGGTAAAGGCGGGAAAACAGTTACCATCGTCAGTGGCTTTCAAGTATCCTCAGAGACGCTTAATAGCCTCACCAAGACACTTAAAAATCAGTGTGGTGCTGGTGGAGCCATGAAGGATAACTCGATCGAGATTCAGGGCGACCACCGTCAAAAATTATTAGAGATTTTGACTAAATTGGGCTATAAAGCTAAATTGAGCGGGGGCTAGAAACCGTAGCATTTTGCTACCAATACAGATTGACTACTCTCCGCCGTAAACGGCAGAGATTCCCTAGCGTCACCACTAGGCTTTCTGTTTCTTTCCCCTTCGGGTTTTTAGCAACTGCCCTTCAGAGGATTCTCTGTCAGGTCTTATGTTCGCTCCACAGACTGAAACGGCAAGCCCTGCCGCCAAAATATTATGCGCTGCGTTTAAATCTCGGTCGTGGGTTGTCTTGCATTTAGGACATTCCCACTCTCTAATATTCAAAGGTAACTTATCTACAATATGCCCACAGTTCCCGCACCTTTTAGAGCTAGGAAACCAGCGATCGATTTTAATCAGTTCTCGCCCATACCACTCGCACTTATAGACAAGTTGTCGAATCAATTCACCCCAACTCGCATCGCTAATGGCAAGGGCAAGTTTATGGTTCTTGATCATATTCTCGATCGCCAGATCCTCAACCACTATCGTTTGGTTTTCACGAACCAGTTGAGTCGTCAGCTTATGCAAAAAATCTTTCCTAGTATCGGTAATTTGCGCGTGGACTCTAGCCACTTGCAACCTTGCTTTATTTCGGTTGTTGCTCCCTTGTTGCTTGCGAGAACGAGCCTTTTGCGCCCGTTTCAACTTCTTGCGGAGTTGTTTGAAGTGCTTGGGATTAGCAATCTTATCACCGTTACTGGTGGCAATCAGACTAGTAATCCCCATGTCCAATCCGATCTGTCGATCGGATTTTGGCAATTGAGCAATGTCGGTATCTACCAACAAGGATGCAAACCAACGACCGCTAGCTTCCAATTTAATAGTGATAGTAGACGGCTCACATCCTTCGGGCAAATCTCTACTCCAACGAATCGGCAAGGCTTCGGTGCATTTAGCCAGAAATACTTGACCGTCTCTCCATCGGAAAGCCGCCTTTGTAAATTCAGCACTACCGCCACTATGCTTCTTTTTGAAGTTGGGATACTTTGCCCTTCCAGCCCAAAAGTTTACAAACGCTTTTTGCAGGTTCCTCAATCCCTGCTGGAGCGATACGGAGCTAACATCGTTGAGAAAGTCAAGGTCTTCTTGCTTCTTCCAGCCCGTGAGCATGGAAGAAGTTTCAACGAAATCAATTCGCTCTTGACGTTCGTACCACCCTGATGTTCTAGCATCTAAAGCTTTGTTGTACACTAGCCGCACACAGCCCATTGTCCGGCGCAAGAGAGATTCTTGCTCGGTAGTGGGGTAGAAGCGGTAGCGATAGGGTTTTTGCATTCTTAAATTCTAGTATATTCCTGGTAAGATTGCTAGAACTATCTACAGCGCATTCAGCGCGAGCGGCGTTTGCGCCTGCAAAGCCGCCTTGAAAGGCGAGGTTTTTACCCAATCTTCCGATAAATCAGCCATTGTATGGATTCGATCGAGAATCGAATAATCGTAAAGTGACAAGTAATCTGAAATACAAGCCGATTACTTGTCTATGTAATGACCTACAGCCTCCGCATTATCGACATCCCCAGTACCGAACGTCCCCGCGAACGCTTGCTAGCACATGGAGTAAAACACCTCAAGAATGCCGAATTGATCGCGATTTTGTTGGGAACGGGACAAGGCCCTGGTAAACTATCAGCGATCGGGTTAGGTGAGTATATTCTCAATCATTTGGGTCAACATCAGCGAGATCCTTTAGAGCGATTGCGCGATCTGCATCCTCAAGAATTGATGGATATTCCTGGAGTTGGCCCAGCTAAGGCGACGGCGATTCTAGCTGCGGTAGAATTGGGACAGCGAGCTTGTTCATTGCGTCCACCCGATCGAGCTATCATTGAGAGTCCAGAGACAGCCGCAGCCGCACTGAGTCAAGAATTAATGTGGTCGCCCCAAGAGCGATTTGCGATCTTATTATTAGACGTTAAGAATAGATTACTCGGTACCCAATTAATCACGATCGGCACAGCGACAGAAACACTCGCTCCACCCAAAGAAATTTTCACCGCAATTCTCAAGCAAGGTGCGACAAAAACGATCGTCGCACACAATCATCCATCGGGCAGCACCGAACCCAGTCAAGCCGATCTCGATCTCACCCGTCAATTATTAGCAGGAGCAAAGTTACTCCAAGTTCCCCTCTTAGATCATCTAATTTTGGGTGGCGGTAATTGGAGTAGTTTACGTCAAACAACTAGCCTTTGGGATGAATGTCCACAAGGAGATTAATATTTTATTAGCAATTAATTAGAATACTTTCTCCCACTAATATTTCCATCCCTTCTCTAGCTACTATTGATTGAGGAAATACTTGTGCTGATTTGATGCCAATCGAATCCATCACTTCATCATTATGACTAGGATCGTGATGAAAAATTACTAACTTTTTCACTTGTGCAGCTTGGGCAATTTTTACACCCTCTTGCCAAGTAGAATGTCCCCAACCAATTTTGCTAGTTTGAGGATGATCGTATTCTTCGTCGGTGTAAGTACAATCATAAATTAAGACATCAGCTCGATCGGCTAATTCTAAAACATTGGCATCGAGTTTATCGCTAAAATGTTCGGTATCAGTAATATAAGTAACTGCGTAGTCTTGCCAGCTTACTCGATAGCCCATCGCACCACCTGGATGATTTAACGATCCAGTTGAGATAGTTACATCACCCAACTTAACTTTGGCACCATATTCGAGTGTATGAAACCGCAGATTGGCACCCATCACCTGTAATGGTACTGGAAAATTGGGCTGGGCCATCTGATCGTGGAGACGGTGTTCGATCGTTACACCCTGTGGAATCACTCCACCATAAATATCAAATTCATTCCCCTCCATAAATGCGGGGGAGAAAAATGGGAATCCCTGAATGTGATCCCAATGAGAGTGAGAGAAAAATAGATGTCCACGGACAGGGAGGTGATTTAACAATGATTGTCCTAACACATAAATCCCAGTCCCTGCATCAAAAATCAGGCGATGACCGTCTACCAACATCTCCACACATGGCGTATTGCCACCATAGCGCACGGTGGCAGCCCCAGGACAAGCAATACTCCCACGCACACCCCAGAAATTAATTTTGAATTGGTCTTCCAGTTTGGACATGGGTTAACAGTTGAAAGTTGAAAGTTGAGAGTTGAAAGTTATAGCAGTGCTTCCGTTATTATGCCCAGTAGAATAGCTAATTGAGACAGAATCTGAAGATTTGATGAGATGGAAAATAGATCGAGATCACAACGTATAAGTAAAATCTTCGACTAATAATCCTGGTACCCAGCTCCCACCTAATTGCCGACTCCCATAGGTATCGACATCTGGAATAAATTCCAAGGTATTCGTCAGTGCCATCAGATTCTCGCCCCAACAACGGTAGAGACTTTCATCAAAGCGTAAATTGGCGATCGGTGCAATGATCTCACCCCGCTCGACCCAAAAACAGGCGTAACGAGTCATCCCTGTGACTCTACCAGTTGGTCGATCGCTCCAATTGAGATAATGGAGATTGGATAGGTATAAGCCTGTATCTAAATCCGCTAAAATTCGATCGGGTGTGAGCGAGCCTGGACTAATTTCGGCTGAGCGGAGTGATTCACCCCGATTAGCACCATTGGCTGGCTTCTGATACTCTTTCGCTGTCCGAGCATTTACCAGCGTATTTGCCAATTCACCTCGATCGATTAAGGTGAGATGAGCTGGGGCAATTTCACCTAATTCATTAAATCTGGGGACTAAACCTCGTTGAAAATTTTCGGAGATCGTCAATCGATCTGATAGAGATTGTTCTCCCCGCTGTAATGCCCCAAAACAGCTTCTCCCTTGCTGCAAAGCTGCCTCACTGATTCCGCCCCAAGACAACATGCCTAACAGGTCAGCAGTAGCTGCTGGAGCCAAATAGGTGCGATATTTACCCCGCTCGATCGTCTTTAATGGTTGCGCCAACCGTGTTAGTTGCGTTTTTGACTCAGCAATCTTCGCTTGATAAGCCAGATGATCCCAATGACTACCCGCTAGAGTTCCTTTGACTGCTTGTCCAGTCTGAGTAAATAGGGAGTAATCGAGCGTATAAGACTCATTAGCGAACCAATGTTTTTGACCACTACTATCGGCATAGCCCCTGACCGCCATCCCAGCGGCATACAAGCCTGTAAAATCTAAATTATTAACTACGGGTAATAAGCTACTTACCACTTCAGCATCTGGCAATAATGCCCCTGTATGTACCTCATGGCTGGTAGCATTCCCTGTTGGGATCACTAAGTAGGGATCGAGGGGCAATTGAGGCACTTCTAACCGTAGAGCTGCTAGTGCAGCTTGGGCTTGCGGGAGATCGATTTCTGAGTCTCCCGTAAAAGAAAACTCGATCGAACTACTCCGTTGTTGTGAAATTAGTTTTAGTTGCAAACTGCCATCTTGCACGATTCCAGTCTGGCGAACTTTGGCATGATTGAACCGCGTAAACTGACTGACTTCGCCCTGCAACCGCAAGGTAAATTGTTCATCAGCATAGAGATTTTGGTTTAAGTCAGCCAACACTCGATCGAAACTAGCTGCTAATTGGTCTATCATATTCTGTCAATTATATATATTAAATAGTAAGCAAGCACTCTCAATTTTATAAACATTTCTTGCAATTGCTCTGCACTAGATATTTAAGTGCTAGGTTGTTAGATAAGAAACTAATTAGTTTCGATCAACAGACAGCTACAGTTTAGTTTAGATATTAATCTAAAAGGAGAAAAATCTGTTTTCGATTATTTTATTCCTGTTTTCTTTTAACGACAAGAGCAACACCAATCACCAACCCAAATATCTCCAATCCTATCAATAGGGGAGCTATCCACTACAAGACTAGTGCAACTCCATATTGTGTAATTAAAAGTATCGAGATCCTTTCGTGGTTGCTACCGAAGTGTTGCTTTCGTCATGTTTGAAATTTGTAGTTAAATCGGTAAGCTCAGACTATTCACGCACAAGCAGATCAGAGATTTAGTCGAAGTTTTATCCTGATGAGAATTGGCACATATTTTTAATTTAAATTTCAGCGAATAATTTTCATCACATTTTTTTGATAATTTTCAGTGATTACTGTTGAAGAAGATAAAAGCATGCATTCGTAACAATCGAGCATTTATTGATCGACTGAATAGATAATATACCAACAACGCTCAATTGAGAAAATTGGATGCCTAGAATTGTCAACCTCGATCGTTTCAGTAAATATCTATTTATCCATCGATAATTTGACATCTTTTGTGCAGTTTTCCCTTGGCAAAGTGACGATAGACGATCGCTGGAATATCTGTCCAATTTAGACGATCATCCCGATGGTGTTGAGGCAATGACCATCGGTCAATTTTGATTCTGAGTTTGGTTGGCAGCCAAGCAAGATCGATCCAATCAAGTTGATAAATTAATGCGACCAGACTAGAGATACAACGATTCAGCCAGCCCGATTGACGAACTTCGATTCGATCTGCTAGATTCCGATCGCGATTTCTGCTCAAAATGCCTGATAAATTTCCATTCTACCTAAATTGCCACAACAACCGCCTGGACTGTCACGGGAAGCTTGTCTATTGCAAACAAAGACACAATATCGGTTTGAATTCATCCAATAATTGGATATTGTTAGGCACGATCGATTAAAAATGTTGAATTGTAAAGAAATGCAAATATGATTAAACTGAATGGAGTATTCATTACTCAAGTCGATCGTATAGGGATAGTACCAATAAATGCGTGTAGCCATTGCGGGAGCAGGTTTAGCCGGACTAGCTTGTGCTAAATATTTATCAGATGCCGGACATACCCCAATCCTCTTTGAAAGTCGGGATGTACTGGGCGGTTTAGTTGCAGCGTGGAAAGATGAGGATGGCGATTGGTATGAGACTGGACTCCACGCCTTTTTTGGGGCTTATCCCAATATGCTCCAATTGATGAAGGAATTAGGCATCGAGGATCGCTTGCAATGGAAAAAACATGCGCTGATTTTCAATCAACCAGAGAAACCGGGTAAGTACTCATACTTCGATGTCCCAGATATTCCGGCACCTTTTAACGTCATTGTGTCGATCTTGCGGAATAATGACATGCTGACTTGGGAGCAAAAAGCCAAGTTTGCCCTCGGATTATGGCCCGCAGTCTTACGCGGACAGAAATATGTCGAAGATATGGACAAGTACAGTTTGCTGGAATGGCTCCGGCTCCAAGGCATCGACGACAGGGTTAATTCAGATATCTTCATCGCTGCATCCAAAGCTCTAACTTTTATCAATCCGGAAGATGTATCGGCGACGATTCCATTGACGGCGATCAACAAGTTTCTGAAAGAACGTTACGGCTCCAAAATTGCCTTTCTAGATGGGTCGCCGACGGAACGCTTGTGTCAGCCTATTGTGGAGCATTTCCAAGCCCGTGGTGGCGAAATTAGGCTGGAAAGACCGCTCAAACAAATCGTGCTCAATCCTGATGGTACCGTCAAACATTTCGTGATGCGGGGACTCAATGGCCAGCCAGATGAAATTGTCGTCGCTGATGCTTATGTATCGGCGATGCCTGTGGATGTGATCAAAACGCTGATGCCTGAGCCGTGGCGGGAGATTGAGTTCTTC
>JANYIT010000282.1 GCA_025358725.1 Chamaesiphon sp. GL140_3_metabinner_129_sub | reverse complement strand
GCCGTCATATAGAACATTCGCTCACTGTCTTGCTCGATTTTTTCAGGAGATTGCACAGCCGCGATGATCCTAGCCGCAGGAACTAAAGGTTGTCGGGCGAGTCTCCCCCACGCGACGATCGTCCTCAACCAGCCCCGCAGTGGCGCACAAGGACAAGCCAGCGACATCCAGATTCGAGCAAAAGAAGTCCTAGATAACAAAGCTGCTATCTTAGATATCTTCTCTCACAGTACTGGACAAACAGCGGAGAAAATCGCCAAAGATACCGATCGAATGTTGTACATGACTCCTACCGAAGCCAAAGACTACGGCATCATCGATATCGTTCTCAATAGTGCGAAAGACTTACCAACAGCGATTCCTGCCTTAGTTTAAAGATGGATGTGTGAATAGTAGAAAGTGGGTAGTAAGCCTGAAACCTAGCTGGTGGGCAATGCCCACCCTACGGCTACTTATCTACTCTCCCAACTCCCAACTCCCAATTCCCAACTCCTATGTCTATTGATCGAATCTTAAAAGTACCCTATAACATTCCCGGAAGTTCGTATTGGCAGTGGGTGAATATCTACACGCGGATGAGCCAGGATCGGATTATATTCCTCGATCGACCGATTACCGATGGATTGGCGAATAGTATGGTGTCATCCTTGCTCTACCTAGAGTCAGTCGATAATACCAAACCGATTTATCTATATATCAATTCCCTCGGCGATCCTGTCGCTGCGGGGATGGCGGGAAATGATGCGGGGATGATGTCGGTGATGGCTGGATTGGCAATCTACGACACGATCAAACACATCAAGTCTGAGGTACATACGATCTGTCTGGGGCAAGCAATGGGGATTGCCACTCTGCTGCTCTCTGCTGGTAGTCCAGGTAAACGTGCGAGTCTACCCCATGCCAATATCGGCTTAATGCCTGCTCGTGCAGGTACGCGAGGGCAAGCTTCGGATATCGTCATCAATGCGGCTCAAGTCTTGGCAAAGAAAACAGACATCATTGATGTCTTTTCCAAGACAACTGGGCAATCTGTCGAAAAAATCGAGCAAGACAGCGAACGGATGTTTTATATGACGGCGCATGAAGCCCAAGCATATGGACTGATAGATCGAGTCTTGGAAAGCTCTAAGGAACTCCCTACACTGTAGATTTTTAGCCCACTCCAATTCTACTTGATTTGCTGCGGAGATCTTTACCCCACCCCAACCCTCCCCTTGAAAAGGGGAGGTAGTAAAGCCCCCCTTTATAAGGGGGGTTGGGGGGTAAAGATCTCTGCCGAAGTCCAACTGATTTCTGTAACTCCCCTCTCCCCCCTCCCCCTATTATGTCAATTGGCGTACCCAGCGTTCCTTATCGTCTTCCTGGTAGTTCTAACGAACAGTGGATTAATATCTACGATCGATTATTCCGCGAACGGATTATCTTCATTTTTGAAGAAGTCGATGCAAATATGGCAAATGCGATCGTCGCATACATGCTGTATCTAGATTCCGAAGACTCCAGCAAACCGATCTATCTCTATATCAACTCTCCTGGTGGTGAAATTACCGCAGGGATGGCAATCTATGACACGATGCAACACATCAAGTCAGAAGTCGTCACTATTTGTGTCGGTTTGGCTGCTTCGATGGGTGCCTTTTTACTCGCTGCTGGTAGTCCTGGCAAGCGGTTGGCACTCCCTCATGCCCGAATCATGATTCACCAACCTCTAGGAGGCACTGGACGGATGCAGGCATCGGATATTCAAATCGAAGCCAAGCATATTCTCGAAACTCGGACTTTGCTCAATCAATTGATGGCAGAACGTTCTGGTCAAACTTTGGAACAGATTGAGAAAGATACCGATCGAGATAACTTTATGTCATCAGCGGAAGCGATGGCATACGGATTGATCGATAAAGTTGTCGAGACTGCAAATGTCAGATAGTTTATCTAGTTTCCAATGGTTGCACACAACAGAATCATTGGTTTAGCCTCATTACGAGAGGATCGAAACACTAACTTAATCCCTATTCTCGCTTGAGAATAGGGATTTATCTTAACTACATACATTAATCCGATTCTGCTCGTGGAGCCGCTACGCGGAAAAGATTTGTGAGGAACAGTCTCAAATGCGAACAATTGTGAGCTGTGTAACAACTATCCAGCCATTGTTGGGTAAAATAGAATTAGTGGTGTCGCATAAATCTTCTGTCAGTTCAGGGATTGACACCAATATCGAGTTAAATAAATTCATTACATGGAATCTAGTGTCCCGCCTGGCAAGTCTAAAACTGAACCTCCTCCACATAGGTGGGGAGAGTTTTGGGGAAGTGCAATCGCGATTTTTACACTGATCTTACCTGTCGCAGCGATCATTCACTACTCGCCAGCTAGTCAAGTCCAAGCTTTACCAACTTTGCCACCGACAGAGCTACCCGAATGAGATAAAGGCAGATTCGGACTCTAAATATCTACGTTCCAACTCCCAATTCCTAGTAAAATGCAATCAGGGGAATCAACCTTCCCTAGTCTTTCTTGAATTGGAGAATTTTGTTTTGGACTTATCCCTCATTCCCGCTCAACCTAAATTCGGGATTATCAACGTTTTAATCGAAATTCCCGCTGGTAGTAAAAATAAATACGAATTTGACAAAGATCTGAATGCAATAGCACTCGATCGAGTGTTATCTTCATCAGTACAATATCCCTATGACTATGGTTTTATCCCCAATACTCTAGGCAATGATGGCGATCCACTCGATGGGATGGTCATCATCGATCAACCTACTTTTCCTGGGTGTGTGATTGCTGCTCGGCCGATCGGGATGCTAGAAATGATCGATGGTGGAGATCGAGATGAAAAAATTCTGTGTGTCGCTGATAAAGATCCTCGTTATGCCCATGTGAAATCTCTCAAAGATATTCCCCAACATCGTTTGGATGAAATCTCAGAATTTTTCAAAACATATAAGAATCTAGAAAAAAAAGTGACTGAAATCCTCGGCTGGAAAGATGTCGATGCCGTCATGCCTTTAGTTCAAGAATGCGTTGCTGCGGCAAAGAAATAGAAAGATATCGGATCGGAGGGCGGTTTATCTCCCCCTCCCCCTCCCAATTCAGCACTTTCAACTTTCAACTCTAACTACTATGCACCGCACATTATTGGCAGCCAAAATTCACAGTTGTACGATTACCGATGCCAATTTGCAATATATGGGTAGCATTAGTATTGATGAGCTGTTAATGACGGCAATAGGCATAGTGCCTTACGAACAAGTGCAAGTAGTCAATGTAAATAATGGGGAAAGATTTATTACCTACGCAATTGCTGCCGAGCCTGGATCTGGCTCGATCGAGTTAAATGGTGCAGCGGCTAGGCTGGGAGCCAAGGGTGATAAATTGATCATCATGACTTATGCCCAATTCAATGACGTTGAAGTTCACAATCATCACCCCAGAGTGGTGATGGTAAATGAACAAAATCAAATCACGGAGATTAAATCCTATATCCCTACTGGATTGGGTCGATCGTGACAATACAATTGTGAATTTTTCCACAAAATCAGGGTAGGGGCAATTTATGAAGCGGCGGTTTTATTCGGAGGTTCCCTCCGAATAAAAAAACCGACAAGACAGCGGCTCGCGCTCCTCGGGTTCCCCGAGGGTTTAGCGAAAAGTGAGGTCTTGGGGTTTCCCCAAGTGGAGC